>JALWLL010000083.1 GCA_026996295.1 Sulfurimonas sp. | reverse complement strand
ATGAACGGAAACGGAACGGAATGGATAGACGAAAACCTACCGATACCAAATTTTATCAAGTATTCAAACAAAGGCTATGACCTTGCGTGGCATATAAACGGCTATTTTGGCACAAAAAAGGGCATAGAATACCTAAATGACATCATAGGCAGGGTGTTAATCACTTTCAAGGAATATAACCCTAAAAGGCTTATTTGGAAGCCTGATTTAAAAACGGCAGACCACTATTACCCAAAGATATACAAACTAAAACAACTCCAAAACCTAAAAAGCATACCAGGGCGAAAAAAAACACCGTCCAGGGCAGACAGCTTTGCAGATCATACCTTTTGGGCTATAAAGCTTTATACAGAAGATCGCATAAGAGATTTTGGAGAGGGCAACATAGTAGCCTATGAACTAATCGAAGATTGGGCGTTAAACCAATTTATCGAAAAAGAGCGAAGCACAATACGGGCAAAATGCCGAAGCGTATGGAACTGGTACAATGAAAAAAACTGGATACTACCAAAGTACGAAAGGAAATTTAAAATGAGCAGACAGGAACACATAAAAAAAGTACACACAAACAGAAACGCTAAAGCACAAGCGAAAATAAAGGCGGTACTGGAAGATATGTTTATCCAAGATCAGATAAAGACTAAAGCAGGAAAGCTAAAAATATCAGCTATCGCCAAAATAGTCGATATGCACAGAGATACCGTATCAAAACACCTAAAAGAAATGGGATTAATTTAGAAAAAGAACCAAAAAAAGTAGACAGTAATTATAAATCAAATCTCTATGCTTCCGTTCCGTCCGTCCGTCCTCAAAATTGCGGGCGGGCGGGCGGTACTCAGCATAGTTTAACGCCCAATCTATTTTAAAAACAATGAACAAAAAAGTATATCAAAGTTTGTTAAGGGCAACGCCCTTGACGCACGGTGTCATTGGAAGAAGCGTAGCGTAGGACAATGGCTGCCGTGCCTACTCCGATAAGAAAGCAATAATTAACTCTTTTTTTTACGAGTAACAAAAAAGCTTTTTATACCAAAAAAAGGAAGAATAAAACGCTCAAAAGCATTATAAAATTTTCTTTCGGTTTCAAACTCCGACATCTTACTAACAAAAGCCTGATATTCCATATCATCAAGCTTAATCACAATACACTTATAATCATCATCTTTTTTAATTTTCATCTTCAATAACCTTTTTTTCCTTTGGAATTTTATAACTATATCCTCTACTTTTTTTGACAAAATCCTTTATAGCTTTTGCACGCAGCATATAGTCCTCTTTGAAATCTTCTGGCACTTTCGGCAAATCAACCAAAGCCAAAAAGAGCGAAGCATAGGAAGGTGACTCCCAATACTCTTTTAGCATATTTATTTTGATGTAATCATCATTTGAAACCGAAAAGGAAATAGTTTTATAACCCTCCTCCTTGAGTTTTTTTCGATGTTTTTTTACACGATCTTTACTATCCCTCATATCGACACGATATGGATTTTTTATGTGTATGCCATAATGCGCCAAATAAGACAGCACAATAGATTCAACCGTAAACTTATCGCCAGTAAAAACCTCCCGCATGATCTGCTTCCATGTCTGATTATGGACTTTAATCATACCGGCTTTATTTCGCTTAATAAGTCGTTGCACCGGCTTAACAAGATAATCAAGCTCAAGAGAAACCAGTTTCTCAAGTAAAAGGCGGTCATATTTGCCATACTCTTCAAACATTAGGCGACCTCCTCAAGTGACTCAATACGAGATAACACAAACATAACAGCCCTGAAATTATCTTCGCTAACCTTTCCATCTTGAAAAGCCATTTCAAGATACATAACTGCATCAGAAATAAAGCCGTTAGAGATACGGTCATCAAGGTAGCTATAAATATCATTCGACAAATTCAAAGCATTAAGACCTAAAATCAATCTATTAGCATCTTCAAATATCAGCTTTCTAAATCTCTCATAATCGGGAAAATCTTTATCCATGAAATATCCTTTCTATATGTGGTTACATAGTAATTTTTTATGGTTACATTATAACCACATATAGCTTAATCAATTCTTTGCAAATGCCGTCTAATACGATATTTCAAAGGATTTAAAACATAGTCGATTTTAGGTGTTGAACAACTTTTGTGAAATAGACAAGGGAGGGCTTTGCCCTCCTCCTCCTACAGCGTCGTCGTCGGCATTAGCCCTCCACGTCACACGGCAAAAAAGCTCCCCACCACTAAAAAAGCGTGGCTTCCGTTCCCTCCCGCCCTATCGGTTGGGTTGCGACTGCACGACTCCCTGCGGGAGCTTTCGCGCGTCCCTGAAGATTCGGTGGTAGAGTTGGACTGGCAAAAAAGAGAAGAGGGATATAAATATCCTTTTTTTTCGCTTCACTTTGACCCCTGCGGGGACTGATAGGAAACGACACCAGAGGTGCGATTTTTATTGAATTTTAGGAGATACCCCTTAGGTGCGTTTATATTAGGCATTTTTGAAACAAAGCAAAATTGCCTAATATACTTGACAATATATTCAGCATTTAGATATGATTGGGGAGTTTAAAAAAAATAAGCGCAGCAGGGCTATCAAAGGTCGGCAAACCTAAGCCCTACCAAGGAGGTGTATTATAGCACAAAATCGCCCAAATTACCAACCCGAAACCGAGCCAAAGGGCTTTTGGTTACATTTCCATATGAACGGAAACGGAACGGAATGGATAGACGAAAACCTACCGATACCAAATTTTATCAAGTATTCAAACAAAGGCTATGACCTTGCGTGGCATATAAACGGCTATTTTGGCACAAAAAAGGGCATAG
>JALWLL010000082.1:2814-38971 GCA_026996295.1 Sulfurimonas sp. | reverse complement strand
GGCGCATCTTCCATGAAAGATATGGGAAAAGTTATGGGTATGGCTTCTAAAGAGTTAGCAGGTCGCGCTGATGGAAAAAGAATAAACGAATGTGTTAAAAAACTTCTGGGTTAAAGGGAGTGTTACCCCGTTCCCATCATCCCCGATGGGAATACATACAGAAGCAACAACTGCAAATACACACTCCCACGCAGGAGCATGGGAGCGAGGGATAGGTAAAGTGAAATGTTTATTAAATATTTATTTAAATATATAGATATATGTTTTTTAATACTAGTATTAATTCTTGATTATAAAGATATTATTTCATATATTGATGGTTCAAAAGCATTTAATATATTTGACCTTATTTTTAATCTTTGGTGTCTTTTATTAATTGTAGTCATCTATAGACACTTTGCTAATAAGGAAATCAAAAATTATGTTTTAGCTGCTTTAGGATTTTCTTCATTTAAGAGCCCAGAGTATCTGGATGTTGAGATAAAGAAAACTAACCAACCAAAAAAATGCAAATAAAAAACCAAATCATTCCTCGTTCCCATCGTCCCCGATAGGAACGTATACAGAAGCAACAACTGCAAGTACACACTCCCACGCAGGAGCATTGGAGCGAGAGAGTAGTAGTTTTTGCAGAAACAGTGGTAGATATGATTTATGGTGGTCTTTCTCCAGAACTACCTACAACGCCAACACAAGCAGTTGGTGCTGGAATATATAGGATGGTAGAATAATATAAATGAAAAAGTATAAAGAAATTAATTTATTAGTAGTGTTAGTTTCAATAGTTGCATTTTATTTTGGTGTAAATATAATTATTGAACCAATTTGGTACTCTACAAAATATATGCATCAAATAGATGTTTCAGGGTTTAATATACCATTAGGATTAGGCTTTATGTTATTTGGTGCCATTTTTTTATGGAGTGAATATAAACGAATTAAAAGTTAGGTGTCCAGTGATAAATATAAATTAGTGAAGTATTTGGACATGGAACAAGTAGAGCAGCAATAGCACAAGCCCAAGGAGAAAGTGCAAGAGCAGGTTTCTGGTCAGGGTTTGCAGCTAGTGGGTTTAGTGTAGGAACAAAAGGATATGGTGGATTTGCAGGGAGAACTCTTATAATGGCAACAGTATCAGGAACAGTAAGTGAAGCAACAGGTGGGAAGTTTGCTAATGGGGCTATGACTGGGGCATTTGTGCATATGTTTAATGCAGAAGCCCATGCATTTACTAATAGAAGTTACAATAAAAATGATTTTATCAAGGCAAACGTACAGTTAAATCAAAATAAAGTTGATAATTTTTTTGGAAAAGCACTTATATTTTTTGCTGGTGGTGGTGCAGCTGCTTCAGCGGCTAAGGTAGGATATAGTTATATTGCTAGGAATCCTGAAATAGGTTTTAAAGTTGTAGATACAATTGATGGTATATTGCCAGGTATCCCACCTGCATCAAAGTATGGATATGGTGCGGCAATTGCTAACGAAGTTTATCAATCAGCTTCACAATAGGATGAATGAAAATGTTTTTTGATTTATTTTTTTCAATTGTTTTATTTTTAGCTGGGATAATAATATTATATAAAAAAGAGTTTAGCTGGAAAGGTATGTCTGTTGATATGTCTGATAATTATATCTATGTATTTATGGGGACTGGATTAATTATACTAGGCGTTTTATGGTTGTATACCATATATAAAAACAAAGTATAAGTTCCCAAGTAAAACATTCCTCGTTCCCATCGTCCCCGATGGGAATGCATACAGAAGCAACAACTGCAAATACACACTCCCACGCAGGAGCGAAGGAGCTATATCACCATTAGAGTTAGTAAAAAATATTAAACAAAATACTAAAGAGATAGATGATATAATGAGTGAAATAGAAAAGACTCTAAAGGAGGAAAGATGACCTTAACAATAGATGTAAAAGATAGTGTTGCCGATAAGATACTCTACTTTTTAAACCATTTTCAAGATGACGTAAAGGTTATTAAACAAGAGAGCAGTTTTGAAGGTAACATGATGTTATCTAAAAAAGATTTAGAAGATGGGAATATTGAAAAGATAACAGATGTAGATAGTTACATTAATGAGCTTACCGATGAAATTAAGTAAGATTTTTCATTAATACGAAAGTTGAAAAGAAGTTTTTTAAAAAACATAAAGATTTGCTGCAAAAATATGTAGTAGTTTTAAAACAGTTACAGCAAGATCCATTTGAATCATCACTTAAAACTCATAAACTCAAAGGAAATTTAGCGGAATATTACGCTTGCTCACTTACCTATGAGTACAGAATAGTTTTAATTATTAAAATAGTGGATGATGAACTGGTACTTATGAATATTGGCTCTCATGACGAAGTCTATAGATGAATGAGTTCCCTCGTCCCCAAGTAAAACATGGAAACTAGATAAATATGAAGTAATATAAGTGTATAAAATAGTACATTACAACCATTCACAATATGGTTCGGTAGCTGATTTTTTTAATAATTTAACAATACTTGAGTTTGTAGTTTATGCCATAATAATAACCTGCATAGGTTATTTGGTGAATAAAAGTTTAAAAAATAGAAAAAAACCTAAGTAAGAAGTGATATACAAAAAAAAGGAAAAAAGATGCCAATAAAAAATAAATCCTCGTTCCCATCGTCCCCGATGGGAACGCACACAGAAGTAACAACTGCAAACACACACTCCCACGCAGCAGCATTGGAGCGAGAGAGGCTTTGCAGCTAAGGAACAAAAGGATATGGTGGATTTGCAGGGAGAACTCTTATAATGGCAACAGTATCAGGAACAGTAAGTGAAGCAACAGGCGGTAAGTTTGCTAATGGTGCTATGACAGGGGCGTTTGTGCATATGTTTAATGCAGAAGCCCATGCATTTACTAATAGAAGTTACAATAAAAATGATTTTATCAAGGCAAACGTACAATTAAATCAAAATAAAGTTGATAGTTTTTTTGGAAAAGCACTCTTGTTTTTTGCTGGAGGCGGTGCAGCTGGTTCAGCGGCTAAGTTTGGATATGGATATGTTGTTAGGAATCCGGAAAGTATTTATTGGGCAGAGGTTATTAATGATATATTTAATGAGAGTATGCCACCCATAACGCCACATGGAATCGGGGCTAATGTATTAATAAAAGGCTTAGAGTAGTATGTCAACTTTGAATAAGGGTGCGTTTTATTTAGTAAGCTTTATTATTGGTGTATATTATGGGATATTACCTTTATTTGGACTTGAAGTATATATTAGAAATACTGGTTGGATACAAATGGATTTTAAACAAAGTATGATTAATACTTTAATAGGAATATCTATTTTCATATATGTAAATAGATATAAAAAATAAAAATTTTTTTCAATCAAGGAGAAGGTGGATATATTAATGCTGGTATGAAAGCACTAGCACATGGAACAAGCAGAGCAGCCATAGCACAAGCTCAAGGAGAAAGTGCAAGAGCAGGTTTCTGGTCAGGGTTTGCAGCTAGTGGGTTTAGTGTAGGAACAAAAGGATATGGTGGATTTGCAGGGAGAACTCTTATAATGGCAACAGTATCAGGAACAGTAAGTGAAGCAACAGGTGGTAAGTTTGCTAATGGTGCTATGACAGGGGCGTTTGTGCATATGTTTAATGCGGAGTTTCAGGATAGGATGGCTAGTAGAGTGGCATTTGGAGATCCAAAAGTGAGGGAAGGTAATATGAGAATGTTGTCAAATGGGGCTGAAAAAGTAGCTGATGTAGCAGGAGCAGTTGTTGTATATGGAGCTTATACTAAAAATGCACCACTAACTATAGTGGCAGAAGTCATTGATATTACTGCAACTACAGCGAAATATATATTTAGTCCAGATAATCATACTTCACAGGAAATTATGAATAGTTATTTACCAGTTCAATATCAATCTACAGATTTAAAATAATTATGTTAAAAATATTTTTATATTTCATTGCTTATTTAAGTTGTTTAGTCGGTTGGTTAATATTTGTAATTATAATATTAAATTTATTGAATTTAATTTACATTAGAGATGCTAGTATGTTGGCATTTATTGCTTTACCATTTGTTTTTATATATCACAAATACAAACCAATGGAATTTAAAGAACTTTTGAAAAAAATAAAACAAAAGTTTCAAAGTTAAATAGCCGATAAAACTTAAAGATCAAGGAGAAAGTGCAAGAGCAGGTTCTTGGTCGGGGTTTGCAGCTAGTGGATTTAGTGTAGGAACAAATGGCTATGGTGGATTTGCGGGGAGAACACTTATAATGGCAACAGTATCAGGAACAGTAAGTGAAGCAACAGGTGGTAAGTTTGCTAATGGTGCTATGACTGGTGCGTTTGTGCATATGTTTAATGCGGAGTTTGACACTTTAGGTAAAGGTTTAGAAGCTCTTTGGAGCAAAAAAGCTGAAATAGGTAATAATGCTGTAGATGGATTTAATGGGCTTGGTCGTGGAATGAACAGATTAGATAATGTAAATAGCAGTGAGTTTTCACAAAAAGGAGAGGCTATGTTTAACTTATTGAAAATAAATGTAAATACAAATATGAATGTTACTGAGTCTATCAATGTAATAGATGGTGTTGAAAATTATAATGATGTTAAAGGCTGGATTAAATAAAATGACTTCTAAAGCTGACATATTTATATTTTTCTTTGAAAATTGGTTTTTTATTTTAAGTTTTATAGTTATGATATCTGCTTTTTTTTATTTTTTTGATAAATATAATAAGTATGATGATACGCAAAAAGAAGAAAATAGAGAGAGAAAAAAAGATGATTTTATATTGTCTATGGATTTAATAGGCTTAAGGATACGTTCAATTTTTATTATTTTAGTTATTACAATAAGTGTGATAATATATTATTTATTTAGTTCATAACTAGAATTTTTGTATTAGTTTCCTCGTTCCCATCGTCCCCGATAGGAACGCATACAGGAGCAAGGGAGTGAGGGAAAAACCCTTTATCTCACTGCCTCACCAAACTTAAGCTTTTTAAGCGCTTCTTCTTCGTTATCCTGGCGCATTAAAGACTCACCAACTAAAAATGCATCCACACCGGCTTCTGAGAGATCTTCAAGCTGTCCATGCTCATATATGCCGCTCTCGGCAACTATGATCTTGCCGTTTGGTATAAGCGGTATAAGCTCATAACACAGGTTCATATTCATCTCAAAAGTTTTCAAATTTCTATGATTGATCCCTATGATATCACTTCCGGCGTAGATCGCTTTGACAAGATCAGGTTTGTCATGCACCTCAACCAAAGCCTCCATACCAAGGTGTCTAGTATATGCTAAAAGCTCTTTGAGCTCTTTTTTTGATAATGCCGCAGCGATGAGAAGTATGAAATCCGCCCCGTGTACCATCGCTTCGAGTATTTGGTATTTTGAGACTATGAAGTCTTTTCTTAACAGAGGGATACCCACATATCTTCTTATTTGCCCCAAATAATCCAAACTTCCCTGAAAAAAGTGTGGTTCTGTTAAAATAGAGATCGCACTTGCACCACCTCTTTCATATGCCTGAGCTATGGCTATCGGGTCAAAATCTTCACGGATCACGCCCTTGGAAGGGGACGCTTTTTTCACTTCCGAGATAATCCTGTAAGGGTTCTCCTGTGTTGCTTTGAGATATGGAAAAACATCTCTTGGCACTCGTGCGTTAAATGCGAGTGAACGACCTAGCCAATCAAGAGAAAACTCTTTTTCTCTTTGTTTCAAATCTTCTTTTGTTTTTTTAATAATATCATCTAAAATCATTTTTTTTCTTTGCCTTTTTTTGTTTTAGTGTGTAAACATTTTGCTACCTCTTTTATGTGTGCGACAACTTCATCATCACTTCCACCTTTGAGTGTTACCACTTTTTTAAGTATCTCATCTGCTTTTGTACAATCACCAAGTTTGTAGTAACCCCATGCCAGTGAGTCAAGATAGTATGCCGAATTAGGCTCTATCTGTAATGCCTTTCGTATATACTTCATCCCCCCTTTGATATCTATCTCATGATCGATCAGCAGATAACCCAGATAGTTAAAATAAAGAGGCGTTGCATCATCAACCTTCACGACCTTTTTTAGCTTCTCAAGAACACTGTTTTGAAGCTCTTTATTTTCTTTGTCAGAAGCAGCCTCATACTCAAAAATGGCACTTTGACCCAAATAATCGATCTCACCGCTCTCTTTGTATATCTTCTCTGCAAGTAAAGAAGCCTCTTTGTATTTTTTTGCTTTTATGTAGAGTTGTAACAGCAAGGTATCGTCATACGTGTTTTCTTCCAAAAAATCCATAAGTTTTACATACTCTTTTTTATAGGCATAAATTTGTATGATTTTTTGTGCGATATCATCATTTTTATCTAATGCATACAGCCTTAAATACACTGATAAAAGACCGTCTATGTTGTTATCATTACTGTAAAATCCCGCAAGTCTGCTGCAGATAAGCTGTGAACACCCGTGAACCCTCGAATGGGTTTCGAGTTGTGCTATGGCATCTTTTTTTCTTTGCAGATTCACATACAAAATAATCGCCATTCTATCAAGAATTTTTTCATTATAGTTTTGTGTATATGCACTCTCGAGGTACTTTATGGCCATATTGAATTTTTTTTGTTTTACGTAGATATCACTCAAAAGTATATAGTCGTCTGCCATTTTACTCTTCTCAACCAAACCTAGAGCCAACTCCTTTGCCTCTTCTAGTTTATGAAGTTGTATCAGTGCTATGATCTTCATTCTAAGCAGAGTATAGTCATCCACTGAGGTACCATTCAGTACTTCATCCACTTTTGTAACAACCTCGGCATACTTTTCGGCGTGGATATCATTTTCTAAAGAGCGATACAGATACTCTTTTTTATTTGTTTTCTCATATAAAGTGTTGAACATACTCGCTGCCGCTGCATACTCATGTACCTGCTCAGCTCTAAGCGCGAACAAGATATAGGTATCTTCATGATCAAAAATTTTCTTGCTTGACTTGATTACCGGTGCCGGCTTATCAGGAGTAAGCCCCAAACACCCACTTAACAGAAACAGACTCGCTGTAAATACGATTATTTTAAACATCTATAATCCCTGGACACTCTAGTTTTAACTCTTCCACCCGTGTTTTATAATACTCCCAAAAAGGAAATGTTCGACACTGTGTAGGACGTGCATCATAGATACCACATCCGTTAGTTTCTCTGTTATAAAAAACACACTCATACGATCCATTGAACTTCATCTCTTTTATGGAGTATTTATACCCCTTTTTATAAAGATACTCTTTTGCAAAATCATTCGCCTGCATACCTAAAAGATCAGCAATATTTTCGATCTCATTTTTACTGACATAGATATAGCCGCTCTCACCCGTGCAACACCTGCCCTCACAGCTAGCACAGGCAGACGGATCAAATGCATACGGATATGTTTCTTGCTTCATTAGATTTTGCATTTAATACTCTGCGTTGAAGCTTTTTTATAAATATCTTGAACCTCTTGTGAAAACTCGCCACCCTCAAAACTCACCAATGGCGGCCAGATTTTCATCAATGCTTTAGAACCGTTTCTCACATGAAGCATAACCAGTGAAGCCTTTTTATCTATTTTGGGATGTACAAAACGCACATCTGTCACTCTCAATTTCACCTTCTCAAGTTCAGCACAAATCAGTCCAAACTGAGCAGCATCATAACAAAAAACGAAATGACTTTGCGGCTTTAAAACTCGTGATACCTTTTTAAAAAAATCTTTTAACGGTAAGTTGATATTATATCGGGCGTTGAACAACATTTCGTTATCACTTCTGGAAGCTCCATCGTGATAAAAGGGAGGATTTGAGATAATATAGTCGTACTTTTCACTTTCATCAAGATCTAAAAAATCACCCTCATGCATTGTGTACTCTATCTGGTTCACCCTTGCGTTTGTTGTGGCATAAAAGATAAACGCTTCTTGTTTCTCTACCGCTTCGAGTTGTACTTTAGGGTTGTCACGAGCGACCAAAAGCCCGACAACACCACACCCCGCACCAACATCAAGCACCCTACCCTTTGGATGCAAGGAGCTGATAAAATCGTATAAAAATACAGAGTCACTGTTGTAGCAGTAGCCCGATTCGGGTTGATATAAAAGCATTACTTTCGTTCCTAAAGTGCATTTTAGATATAATTTCGTAATTATATCGCAAAGGCATTAAATGATAATTATTCCTGCAAGATTAGCTTCTACAAGGTTTCCACAAAAGGTTCTAGCAGACATTGGCGGTTTACCGATGGTCGTACGTACTGCAAAACGTGTGGAGCATTTGGACAAGGTTGTTGTAGCGGCTGATGATGAAAAGATCATAGAAGTCTGTAAAAAGCATGGCATAGAAGCGATGCTCACATCTACGACACACAAAAGTGGTACGGACAGGATCAACGAATGTGCCACTATTTTAAACCTTGCCGATGATGAGCTTATCATCAATGTGCAGGCGGATGAGCCCTTTATTGAACCGGAGGTGGTAGAGTCACTCCTGCATAAACTCAAAGAGTTGCAAAACAACAACGAGCCTTTTATTATGGGGAGTTGCTTTAACACGATCAATGCAGAAGCTGCACAAGATCCAAACCTTGTAAAAGTCGTACTTGACGATGCTAACAATGCCATATATTTTTCTCGTGCCTGCATCCCCTACAACAGCGGCGGCGGAGCAACATACTTCGGTCACATAGGTATCTACGGTTTTTCCAAAAAAAGTCTCAAAGAGTTCTGTAACCTCAGTGATGCACCCATAGAAGATGTGGAAAAACTAGAACAACTCCGTGCCGTTTTTCATCAAAAAAAGATAACAATGGTCAAAGTTGCAAGTACCGGCTTTGGAATAGACACGAAAGAGGATTTAGCAAGGGCGATAGAGATTTTTTTATAGATAAAAACACTCTTTATCCCCGTGGCTTGATGTAGATCGTAAAATCACCAAACTGCTCACTTAGAGCAAACTCATGTTTTTGACAAAATGTATTTCGCATCACACCGATAAGATGCTTGGCTTCTTTTTGGGCTTCTTCCTTGCTTGCAAACTCCTGCACCTCTGCAAAGCCACCTTTGATAAAACATCGACATGTGTTCTCAACCTTTACCTTATACATCTGGCACACCTCTTTTAAAAATCAAATATATCATCAAAGTCATCGCCACCATCAGCCGGAGCTTCATCCATTTTCAACATCCCTCCGATAGTCTGACAGTTCACGACAATAGTGTCGTTCATAAAGTCACTACTTGGCGCTCCGGTATGAAAACTCATCTCTATCCAGTTTGAGAGGTCATTGCTAAAAGCTTTACACATCGGTCCAAGTGCTTCTGAGTTTTGCACAAACTCTTCCACATGAGTTGCCATATCGTTTGAAAGTTCACTCAATGCTTTTGAGATCGGATACACCTCGCTGTACGTTGCAAGAATAGAACCAAGTTTTTCCAGATATGTATAGATTTCAGTCACTTCCTCTTCTGTAATCCCGCCACTTCCGACAACTAACATCAGTGAGTTTAGTTTTGCTGTAAACTCTTCAAGCTCGTCCAGATCATCGGCATCCAAATAATCAAACACTTGCAGATTTTGCTCCGAATGGGTAAACTCTACAGGGGAAGCAACCGTCTCCTCCTCTTGTGCGATTACAGGAGCAACAACAACCTCCTCTTGAAGTGCTGTCTCCTCCACGGAGATGATTTTTTTCAACTCAAAAGATATCTTGCCATCAGCGATTGTATGCGCACACTCAATCTGGTTTTTCTTCAGTGTCAACTCTAAAACCTTTGGAGGCAATGCATCAATCATAGTTAATGTAAAAAACTTTGACTCTTCCGAATCTTCTATAATGATTTCACTCTCACTACCAAGACGAACCTGTATATCCGCTATAGCAAAAACAGTACGCACCACATCGCTCAAATCATCATATTTTTGTTCTGAACCAAGTAAAAAGTACTCCCAAAACTCTGAAAGTGCATCTTCAGAAGTGATAAAAAACTTCGTTTGCCAGCAAAAGATCTCTTGTGTAAAAAGATTGACACCCTGCAGATTGCTTCTCTTATGGCTTCTTGCTTCTATGAGTGTGATGTAGTTCGCAATTCTACTGATAAATATATCAGAATTAACCGGTTTGGAAATATAATCTTCTGCACCATTGTTTAATATAAGCTTTTTTCTTTCGCTGTCATCTACCGCCGAGACCGCAATGATCATAATCTTTTGATTCTCTTCTCTAATAATCTTCGTCGCCTCAATACCATCCATATTTGGCATCATGATATCCATCAGCACGATATCGAAACTGTTTTCTCTACATTTTTCAACTGCGATCAAACCATCTTCAGCTTCCTCTATCTCAAAGCTGACATTTTCATTTTCTTCCTCATAATCTTCCAAAAGAAGTCTAAGTATCATTCTGTTATTTCTGTTATCATCAACTATTAATATATTCACAACTCTATATCCTTCTTTCCTCTTATAAGCACTCTTGCACCACCTAGTTCTTTGGAGTCTGTTATAACAACCTTATAACCAAGCCGACTGCATAGCTCTTTTACAATATACAGTCCGACACCGGCACCTTTTGCCGTTCTTGTCATATCATCTTCACCTGATTGCTCAAAAAGCTTGATAGCACTCTGTTTATCGCTGAAACCTTCTCCATCATCAAGAACCTCGATACTAAACTCTTCTTGGTTGGCTTTTATAACGATAACTATAGTGCTTTGAGAGTATTTTATCGCATTTGTGATTAGATTGTTTAGTATCTGTTTCATCCGAAGCTCATCAGAATAGATGGTATAGTTTTTCTTATATGCTTTGATAACCTTGATCCCCTCAAGTTCCACCGCATGTTTTTTAAGGATCATCTCAACAACATTGTTAAGAGTAACTTCTGTTCTATGCAGCTCTAACATACCGTCTTTGAGTTTCATAGCATCGATCAGGTTCGTGATCATATCAAGCATTGTCCATCCACTGGCATTGATCTGTGATACCTGATCTATAAGTGTGTCGCGTTTTTTAAACTCCTCTTTTGCAAGATGTTTATTGACATACTCTGAAAAGTTTATAATTGCGTTGAGCGGAGTTTTAAGCTCATGGGTAAAGACCGTTAAAAAAGAGTCTTTGATCTTATTGACCTCTTTTGCATGTTCAAGCTTTTGTAACTTCTGATCAATCTCTTGCTGTTTTATTTTTCTTGCAGCATATACAACTTCTGAGACATCATTACTAAAAACAAGAAATTCAGATATCTCATTGTTCATATCTAAAATAGCCACCGCAGTTATATCGATAATATGATCCTGTTTATCATCCAGCTTAAATATTTGTCTGTCTCTATAGATATGGTTCTCACGTAGCTCACGCCACACATGTTCCATATCTGCATTTTTATTGTCAAGGGGGTTGATCACCCCCTGCATAGCCTCTTTATGTGAGAGATGTGTTTTCTTACAAAAAGAATCATTGACATAAAATATTTTTCCCTTCTTGTCATGCTTGGTAACGCTAAAAGAGAGATCTATCGCATCTTTATAGTCCTGTAAAAGCTGCTTTTGCACCTTATAATCTTCATGCCACAGTTTCTCTTTTGAAAGAGCTTCGATAGTATTAAACAAAAGTGTTGCATCCACAGGTTTGTTCAGGTACTTATCCACCTGCAGATCGATAGAGAGTTTGAAAACATTGGCATCCACATCACTGCTTAGCATCAAAACAATGGCCTGAGAAGGGTGTGATTGTTTTACTTTTTCTATAAACTCAATGCCACCCATACTTTTTAGTCCCGGAGAAACAAGGACGATATCGGGCTTGACATCATTAAAAAGCTCTTGTGCATGGATACCGTCATCACTCGTATATACTTCATCGCCCATCGCTTTAACCCAAGTTCCGAGCCTTCTAAGCACTCTATGATCCTCTTCACAAATTAAAATTTTTAATTGAGAATCTATAGAATGGGAACTATTCATCGCTACAGTCTTTTAAGTAATTCTGCAACACATCGTTGATAATCTTTGAGCCCTTTAGATCGTTTTGTATCCAAAATGATGGGGGAGCCTGATTCAAACTGTTGTGCGAGTTTAATATCTACACCTATGGGTGAGAGCAGTTTTTCTTCACCAAAAGATGTTTTCACTTTGGCGATTGAGTCTTTATGCTCATTGATATGAGGGTTATACATTACCGGCAAAATAGACACATCCGCGATTTCACGCTCAAAATGAGAAGCACTTTGATACACGGCACGTAGCATCTGTCCCACTGCAACTACACCTAAATGGTGTGGAACAAAAGGGATTACAACACTGTCGGCAACTTCCAAGGAATTTTTTAAAAGTGCATCAAAGGTTGGGGGAGTATCGATCACACAATAGTCAAAAAACTCTGCTATTTTTTCCCTTTTAAAACGACTTTTCAGTACTCCTCTTAGATCAGAGTATTCATATACATCAAAAAAAGCGAGTGCGGGAGAGAGTGTCAGGTTTTCATGAACTGTAGGGATAAAGGTCTCACTAAGCGTTGTTCCCGTAAAAATAGAATGAACACCCAGTTGCTCATTTGGTTCACAACCGACACCGATGGAAGCATGTCCCTGTGTGTCAAAATCTAAAAGTAACACAGAACCCTGTTTTGCCAAACCACTTGCAATATTAACAGCTGTCGTTGTTTTTGCAGAACCACCTTTACGATTACTAATTACAATGGTTTTCACTCGTATCAAATCCTTTTAGAACTGTCTCAAAGAGCTTTTTTTCATTACCAAACTTATATGTACAGGTATAATTTTTTTTATATGCCATAATATGCTGCAACACAGCCAAATGAACATCTTCACACTCTTCAAAGTTCAAAAGAACTTCATCCGGTGCTTTTTCTTGTAAAAAATCCCTGAACTTAGGAATCTCATCTTCATATATCACTGATGAAAAGATTGCTTCATTCGCTTCATATGTAATTGCCATTATATCTCCTTAATTTGGAATATCTATATTTTTTATAACATTTATCAAAACACCGCCCATATCTAAAACACCCTCAAGTTCCAGAAGTTCACCAAAGTCGTGTGATTCCTCTGAACGCATAACAGCATCTTCTTCAATATGTGCAATATCCTCAATCGTATCCACTTTTATGGCAAAATATTTTTCATTTTTTTCATAGAGTATCAGTTTTTGCAAAGAGTTTGCAACACTGCTCAACTTGGCTATAAACGTATCGATTGCTGCCATAGTCTGATGAAATTTTAACTCCACTTCTTGATCTACAATCTCTTTGGCTTTTTCAATATCGCTATTATATACTTCTAAAGCTTCAGCACCAAGCATATGCAACTGTTTATGATTATTTACAAGTTCATTGAGTATGGCTGTTATCACCTCATCAACAGATTTAAAACCATCTAACCAAATGCCAAGTTCACATTTATGGGGGTTTGTTGTTTTTGTAAAAGGTACTCCCTTATAGATGGAATCTCTAAGTTCATCCACCCAGTTTTGATGAGCAACCTTTAACTCTGCAAACTTTTTTCGTAATTCATCTTCATACATCGGCAAAGCAATCAACTTACGAAAATTTAAAACTTTTATGACCTTGCCTTCATAGGACATCATCCCATCGATAAGTTCATGTGCATTTGGAATATCCGTCAACTCAACGGACTGAATAATCCTTTGAATATTGTCAATTTTAAGAGCATATCGATTATTTCCGATACCAAAGACGATCAAATCTGTCATAGTACAACCTTTCTTAAGCTACTTGTATATCTTCTTTTAATTTCTGCGAAATTCCCAAAAGTCCTATAGGATCGATTGCCATGATGATCTTTCCATTTCCAAGAAGTGCAGTACCGCTAAAAAGTGGATGGTTCTCCATAATACCCACAAGCGGTTTTTGCACAACATCCAACTGACCCAAAAATTTGTTGACAACAACAGCTAAAAGGTTATCTTTTATGTTGAGCACTACAATAGAAAGTGGTTCATTCTCCATAGCTTCTTCATTAAGCATCGACTTGATAAAGAGCAGCGGAATAACCTCACCGCGAATATAAACAAAAGGTTCATTATGTAAATACTCGATCTCATCACGCTCAAGCTTCACAGTCTCGCTGACACTGTCCATAGGGATACCATAGTGAATATCGTTCATTTGAATGTGCAGAAGTGATGTTACAGCCAAAGAAACAGGTATCGCCAAGGTGATCGTAGTACCTTGGTTTGCTTTTGTCTTTATCTTGATACTGCCGCCAAAGCTCTCAATAGATTTTTTTACAACATCCATACCAACACCGCGACCACTGTACTCACTGATCTCATCTGCTGTAGAGAGTCCTGGAAGAAGCACAAGTTCTGCCATCTCATCTTCACTCAACGCATCGATCTGCTCATGTGTCATCAGCCCTTTTTCAAGAACCTTGTTTGCAACTCTTTCAACATTAATCCCCGCACCGTCATCTACTATCTCTATAACTATCCTGTCAGACTGGGCATAAGCACTCAAGGTAACTTTTCCTGTAGGGTTTTTACCTTTTTGCTCTCTTACTTCGGGTGTTTCGATACCGTGATCAAGGGAGTTTCTCATAATATGAATCATTGGATCAGCCAACATCTCGATCATGTTCTTATCGAGTTTTGTTTCACCGCCGTCCATCTCTAGTTTCACTTTTTTACCAAGTTTTTTGGCAATATCACGAACAAGTTTAGGATATCTGTCAAACACATATGAGATAGGTAACATTCTCATACCCATGATAAGATCTTGGAGCTGTTCAGACAAACGGTTGATAAAAATATACTTCTCCATGATCTCACGTTTTATCATGTCGTGACTCATTTCTGAAACATTATCGGCAAGATACGGCAAAGAGTTTTTAGCAACAAGCAGCTCCCCTACAACATTCATAAGCGAGTCGATCGACTCCTGGTCTATCTTCACAGTTTTTCCAACAACAGCTTTTTTACTCTCCTCTTTTGGAGCAGTTTTTTTGGGAACTTTTACCTGTGGTGTTTTTTCAATCTGCTCAACAACTTTTTGCTCTGCAGGGGGAGCTGAAACCTCTTGAGCTTCTTGAGATTCTTGAGGCTCTTTCTCCTCTTGTGAAATACCAAGTTGCTCTGATAAAAAGCTTTGTATCTCCTCTTTAGAACTAAATGATGCCGGTATTTGAGGTAGATACTTTCTCATTTTATCCATAATAACGATCACCCTTTGCAGATCATCCTCATTTTCTATCATATCAAGAGCTTTGTATTGTTGCTCCATCATACCATCAAGTACATCTTGAACATCTGCACTTACCTCTAGCGTCTGCAGATCTTCTGTAGTACTCTCTTGTACTTGTTCTTGTGTAGCTTTTTCTTCTATAGTAGTTGGAGTCTCGCTTTGTATATCTTGTGAGCCCTTATAGACCTCTCCCTTGTAAAGATTTGCAAAGAAACTATGAAGTTTTACAATACCCTCATCTTTAATCAGTCCGGCTATATCTAAGAAGCGTTGAAGTTGCGCGTACTGAAGTGTTTCTACACCAACAAGTTCCATCGACTTTTCCACTTTTTCAACTATGCTTGCCTTATCATTGTCACTCACATTTGCAAGTTCTTTCAGCAGATCTATTTGATGTCCGCTCTCTCCGGTGCTTACACCTAAGAGTGTTACAATATCTAAAGGTAAAAGCTGTAATTCATCTATAAAGTTAAAAAGAGAATCTTCTATATCTTCATATGTTGCATATATGTAAGCCACGAGTTTTGACTTCAGAAGCAGACCATCTTCATCATCTATGCCACTTAAAACAGACTTTGCATTTTCATCACTCATACAAGAGTAAACACCACGAACTTTATCACCAAGAAGTGAGAGTGTATACACCGGATCATTCCCATATACCATACATGATTCATCTATATCAAAAACAACAGCATAGAAATTATCCTTCGCACAAAACTCCTCATCAAGCTGCGGATTTACAAACGCCAACTTTGGTGAATCAACACCTCTAAGCGTTGTAAGTGGGATATTGACAACATCCTCAACATTATCCACCTGTAAAAAAGGAACTTCCCAGCTTGTCTCAACCTTTGCTGTTTTTCCCATCTGAGTATTAAGATCTTCAATAATCATCGCAACCGTATCTTCATCAGCTTCAACGATATCACCACTCTCTTCGGCAGCCTCCACAAGGTTCATAACCTCATCAAAAGCGTTGTAAAGTGCTTCTGTCATACTATCGGCAAAGTCAATTTTTCCGGCTCTAAGCATATCCAGAAGATCTTCTGCATGGTGTGTAATATCTTTTACAGAATCAAACCCGACAATACCACTCCCACCTTTGAGTGTATGTGCGGCACGAAATACGGAGTTGAGAAGTTCAGGGTCATCACCGCCGATCTCCTCTATGTTCTGATCTATAAATGCTAAATTTTCTCTTGCTTCACTTAAAAACTGTTCTAATAACGGATCCATACTATCCCCCTAGCTCTTTACTAAAATGTCTATATATGCTTGTAGCTGATTTGGCTTTATAGGCTTTGTTTCAAAAAGATTTGCACCAACCTTGTAAGCATTTAATTTGTCTTCCTCTTTGGCCTGTGTTGTTATCATAATGACAGGCACAAATTTATGAGCATCTTGCTTTCTAAGATCCTGCACAAAAGAGTAACCGTCCATAATAGGCATATTAACATCAACCAAATACATGTCCACCTCTTCGTTGAGACTTTTTTCCAATGCTTCCATACCGTTTTCAGCTTCTAAAACATCAAGACCCATCGATTTGAGTATTGAACCATGATAATTTCTTACTGTTTTTGAATCATCTACTACCATTATTGTTGACATAATTACTCCTAAAAAAATTCTATTTCATTATCATTTTGAGAATGAAAATATCCAGAATACGCTTCTTTTTTCTCTTTGGCATTAACAAGAATATTTTGCAGTGCCCGATCAAGCTCTTCAAGCTCCCTCTGCACAGACTGAGCATCGTTTTGTATACCCACTTGGCACTTTTGTATACTTCTTTTTGCCTCTTCAATAGCATCTACAGTCGCATTGAGCTGCTGAGATATCATATCTTGACGCTGTAGTACTTGAGTAACCTGTTCATCAACCTCAATAGAATTTTTTTCTATAAGTTCACCAAAAACCAATGTGGATTTTTCAGAGAGTTCAATAATCTCTTTTTCGATCTCTTGTATATGTTCTAAAAGATGGCTCATTGAAGAAAACATAATTACACCTTATTTTATGAGAGTCTCAAAACTCTTGCTATTGCCTGCTTTAACTGAGCCGGATTAAATGGTTTTACGATCCATCCGGTCAGTCCTAGTGCTTTTCCCTGTTGTTTCAGTTCCGCTTTTGTTTCTGTTGTGAGCATCAAACACGGTGTTCTTTTCGTTGCCTCCACTTTGCGAAGCTCCTGTAAAAACTCAAAACCGTTCATCACCGGCATGTTAAGGTCTGTTATGATCAGATCCGGTGTCATACCTGCTTGGATCTCAGCTAAGGCATCTTGTGCCTGTGTATATTGTTTTACCTCTATAGGCATGGAGTTTGTCACCATTCTTGTTGAGGCTAAAGCTGTTTCACTGTCATCTACAAATATTACTAACGGCATAATTCTCTCCTATTTTTGGTATATCAATGTATTGTCGATTTTTTTTGCTTTAAATACAGAAACGATACGGCTCATATACTCTGCATGTCCTAAAAGAACATACCCTCCCGGGTTTAACATATCGTAAAATGTCATTGCAACCTCTTTACGGGAAGCATCATCAAAATAGATAAGCATATTTCTTGAAAAGATCACATCAAACTTTCCAAGTTTTCTCATCTGTGTTTTATCAAAAACATTTGCTACCTGAAAGTCCACTGTTCCCTGTAGTTCTTCACCAAGTTCATACCCGAGACTTTTCTTTTTAAACCATTTGTTTAAAATATTTTTTGGAATCGCATGAACTGAACGCTCCGTATATTTTGCTGCTTTTGCTTTTTCTATAACTGTTGAATCTATGTCGATACCGACAACCTCTATGTCTCTTTGCTCCACAACACTCCCCTCTTCCACTATATGGAGTATGATCGAGTAGGGTTCCTCCCCTGTTGAGCAGGGAGAAGATAAAATCCTCAGTGGCCTTGAAGATGGCATCGTTTTGTGAAGCTCGGGAAGTATTCTGTTAACAAGGACTTCAAACTGGTCTTTTTCTCTAAAGAAATATGTTTCATTTACAGTAATAGCATTCATAAGCTCTTGAAACTCTGCACCCTCTTTATCATCAAAACGAAGTTTAAAAAAGTATTTTCTAAAATTATCAAAGCCCAACTCTGCCGAGCGTTTATCTATATATTTTGCCAACTTCTCATAGTGCTTATCTTCTTCAAGATAGATACCGCTTTTTCTATAAATAAACTCACCAATCTTGGAGAAATTCTCTTTTGATAAAAGATATGCCATACCTTAACCCTTTATCATTTTTATTGCGCTATCCACTGCAAACTCTACATAGAACTCACTGCTAAAACGCTCTTTTAAAGATTCCAGAAGAGCTATATCTTCCTCTTCTCCGATCTCTGCCAGATAATCAACGGCAGTCATTGCGACATTGACATCATCCTCTTTTTCTAAAAGCTCTAATAGCATATCTCTTGATTCTGCAAAATTAACATCACCAAGTACATTGATAGCAAATATTCTCAAATCCCTGTCATCTCCGATCAAAAACTTTACTATGTAGTACTTGATCGCCTCTCCGTAATCTCTGAGAATAGAGATACCGAGGTTTCTTACATAAGCATTATTTAGTTTTAACAACTCCATGATCTCTTCTATAGGAGCATCTTCTGGATCCATATTGGCTATAACTGTTGCCACTTTTGTTGAAATACCTTTATCTGCATCTTCGTTGTTTATATATGAAATAAGATATTTGGCACCATTATGAAATTTAATAATCTCTTCAACAACATAATCTTTCATCTCATTATCTACATCTGATTCAAACAACTCTATCGCATCTTCAAGCGTATCAAATTGCGGCAACTCTTCAACATCTTGTTGTTCATGCTTTTTAACTAAAGCCATCTCAGTCTCCTTACTTTAATGTTGCAATTTTTTTCAAAATTTGCATAAAATTAAGTTGTTCCATAACACCGCCTCTGTCATATGCCTCTTTTGGCATACCATAAACAGTAGCACTTTCTTCACTTTCAGCCAAAGTATAGGCACCTGCTTGCTTGAGCTTTACCATTGCATCAGCACCGTCATCACCGATTCCTGTCAGGATCACCCCGACAAGTTGTGCAGGTTTAAAGACTTCCAAGGCAGAAAACATCATCTCGTTGACACTTGGTTGAAAAAAGTTTTCACCTTTATTTTTATCTTCTCGTATCACTATCTTGCCTGATACCTTTTTGGCAAAATGCATGTGAACCCCGCCTCTGGCTACATATACATTGCCCGGAAGCACTTCCATGTTATGCTGGCTTTCATGTATAGGCAGAGCACTTGAACGATCAAGTCTCTGTGCAAATGCCTGGGTAAACTGCTCAGGCATATGCTGTACTATACATACAGGATATTTATAGTTTGCAGGTAGTGAAGAGCATATCTGCTCAATAAGACCCGGTCCACCTGTAGAGGAACCGATCAGGATCACTTTTTCTATATCTTTTGAACTTTCACTCTGCACTTTTCTTTCACGTGATGGACGAGGAGTTCTTCTCTCACGTATGGCAGGTCTTGAAGCTTGTCTTTTCAGACGTCTAAGAGGTATTTTGCTCAAAGACTCCACCTTTTCTAAAATATCATCCCTGTTTTCCCTTTTACCAACATTCATTGTTCCGGGCTTTGCTATATAGTCAATAGCACCAAGATCAAGAGCATCCATAGTTATAGAAGCATCCCCTGTTGTTAAAGAGCTGATCATCAGAATGGCACTTGGACGTTTTTGCATGATCTGGCGTACAGCTTCTATACCGTCCATAACAGGCATATTGATATCCATGGTAATAACATCATACTGCTCTTGTGTTGCTTTATCCACAGCCTCTTGACCATTTTTTGCAAAATCGATCTCAAATCCAAGCGTAGCAATCATCTCACTTAACTGTTTTCTCACTAATGCTGAATCATCGACTATAAGTACTTTTTTTGACACTATATCTCCTCACTCGCTATTATCTGGTTTATATCCATCGATAACACTAATCTTTTTCCATTATTCAAATGCAAAACATTGGAGAACAATTCATCCTCCTGCTCTCTTAGTTCACTCTTTTTTATATTGAGAATATCACTTACACTGTCCACGACAAAACCTATTTTTGTATCGTGTAAACTACAAACAATTATTTTTGAATCTTCACTTATCTTTGTCTCTATATTTAATTTATCAAACAAGGAAACTATGGTTATAATCTGTCCTCTAATATTTATAATACCATCTACAAAATCATCCGTATATGCTACTTTTGTAGTATCTACCGCATCTATGATCTCGGCGACATTCTCCACTTCAAAAGCATACTCTTTATCTGCAAGTTTAAAAACGATCACTTCCATAGCTATATCCTCAGAACCCTGAGTATCATCTTGCTGATCTTTTATATCTATAAATGTTTCATTCTCATCAAAAATCTTCTCTAAAACCTCATGATCAAAAAAGGAGATTAAAGAATCACCGTTATGTATCACACCTGAAATTTTGTTATCTTCAAATCTTTCTTTCATATACTCTATGTTGTATATAGGAAAATTTTTAATATCGATTATCTCATCTATCAACAAACCGATCTGCTTATTAGCATGTGAGATGATCAAAATTCTGTTGCTCTCTTTTTTGATAGCATCAAAATTATAATATTTTCTCATATCTAAAACTGTGATCAGCTCATCTCGAAGAGTGATAAGTCCCAAAATCTCTTCTGAACTTCCAATAATCTCTGTATACTCTATATCAGATAAAATAATCTCTCTTAAGTACTCTATATTTATGGCAAACTTTTCATTGGACATTGAAAATATTAAAAATCTGTTTGATTCTTCCTCTTTGACAACCTCATTTTTAACTTTACCGTTTTTGATCTCTTTGGCTTCAATATTTACCCTGTTGATTTTAGAAAAAAGAGGCTCTAAATCCACAACTTGTATCAATTTATCTTCATGCTTATATATCGCAACAACAGGATCGTTCTCGTTCTCTATGTATTCTATATTATTTTGATCGACTTCAATAGTATTAAACACCTCGCTTACGAGCAAAGAGTTTGAAGAGTATTGTGCATTTAAACTCAGTAACCTGCTTTTATCTGACTCAATATCAACCTCGTTCATATCAAGTAAAAGGTTCATATCAACCATAGTCACTATGTTCCCGCCAACAGCACAAAGTCCTCTGACACCTGCCGGTCTCAGAGGAAGAGGCATCAAAGAAGGCACTCTGGATATTTGGTTAATATCTTCTGTTGATATCCCATAATGTTCAGAACCGTTTTTGATGATCAATATCTCTTCTATTTGCATGTATGCTCCCCTATATTATCCCTGTTGAAGTTCATCAGCCATGACAGCCAACTCCTCTACACCCTCACCGATATGTGACACAGTCTCAATAATAAGCTCACTCGCTTTACGTGACTCCATCGCATTTCTAGCACTAAGTTCTACCGCTTTTTGGATCTCACTGATCCCTATCATCACCTGATTCATCCCCTCAAGATTTTGATCATTGATCACTTTGAGTCCGGTATATCTGTCAAGCAGATCCACGAGCATATCTGTAATTTTTGTTATGTCATTTATAAGCCCATCAATCGATGACTGCTCTTGTGCCTGAGAATCAAGAAGATTGTTCCAGTCCGTTTTAACGGTGTCTATCTCAGAATTCATAGACTCAACAATATCATTGATCTTTTCAGTATTGCTCTCAGAGTCTTTTGCAAGGTTTCTGATATCGGCACTAACAACCGCAAAACCTTTCCCAAAGTCTCCGGCACGAGCAGCTTCTATGGAACCACTGATAGCAAGCATATTGAGTTGAACAATCGAGTTTGAAATGTTTCCAACGGTTTTATCAACACTTTTTGTCTCTTTGACAATAACATTAAGTTCCGTTGCAGCTTCATTCCCTTGTGTTATGGAACCACTAAATGCTTCACGAATCTCCGCTACTGTATTTTTAACACTGTTAAACGAAACCTTTAGCAGGTCAAAGTTTCTGCGAGCGATCTCAATAAGCTTATCGATATCTTTTGCAGCTTCAATACCCGCTTCTATCATCTCCTTGTTGGTCAATGCTCTTTGGTTGGTTGTATGGGAAGAGGATTCGATCTGATTGAGTGCTTGGGTAACATCTTCAAGGGCATTTTGGATATCATCCATGGAAGCACCGATAGTATCAGCTGAAAGCGCTATATCTTCAGCGGATTTTATGGTATCTGTAGAGTATTTAAGCTCATCTGCCAGTGATGAAAGTTCTTTGATATCATCTTCTGTTTGCGCAAGTGCATCTGATTGGACATCAATACCGTTAAGTGTTTTCTCCACCGAGAGTGCGATCTCCGCAGATGCAGCGGCAATATCCTGAGAACCATTGTTGATCTTGGAAGCAAAATCACCAAGCCTTTGTGTATATGTATTCACGCTGCGTGCTGCTTCAACAGAGTAAACCGCAATCTTTGTAAGCTCCTCCATTTTGAGGCTTAGTGCGTTCCCTTTTTTACCGTTATTTGCAATAATGGTAGTAGTCGAACCTATACTTTTAATGATATTATCAATACTCTCTTGTATTTTGTTGACAAGTTCGGAGATAAATTCAGCATTTTTTTCACTTTCACCCGCAAGAGCACGAGTCTCATCTGCTACAACTGCAAAACCTTTTCCATGCTCTTTTGCACGACTTGCTTCTATGGCAGCATTGAGCGCCAAAAGGTTTGTCTGGTCTGCAATTTTCGCAATAAATCCAACCGCATCACCAATATTTTGTGAACTTTCTTTGAGCTCTTCACTTTTTGTTGAAGACTCCTCAGCTACCTTTACCGCCGTTGCCATTCTGCCTACAGAGTCGTTTATTTTTTCAACGGAAGCCATGATATTGTCACCCGTTGTAAGCGTAGATGATATCACGGTATCTATTGTGGAGTTCATTCTATTTACGTTAGAATTGATCCCCCTTACATTTTCAAGGGCCTGTTCACTTGCTCCACTGTTTTCCTCTGCAGCTGTAGCGATCTGCTCCATCGATGATTTTAACTCTTCAATAGCACTGACACTCTCTTGTGCATTCTCAAGAATTGTCATCGAAACACCGGCAATGCTTTCACTGATCTGCTGTTGTTTTGCCAGCGTTCTTTGTTTACGTTTGTCTCCTCCCGAAGCCATCATTGCAGGAGATGAACTAGAACTGTTTTTTTTCACTAATGCCATTATAAAATCCTTTCCCTTTTAATCTAGTGTTGCATAAAGCTCTTCAGCTTTTTTAATATCTTCACGTGAAGGCTTGATTCTTATGGAAACATACTTTGTTTTTCCGTTTTTATCTATGGAACGCAAAACCGTTGCATATACCCAGTAGTATCCGCCGCCTTTACGAGCATTTTTTACATAACCTGTCCAAAAACCTTTACTTTGAACATCATCCCAAAGAGATTTAAATGCTGCACGAGGCATATCCGGGTGACGAACTACATTATGTGGTTGCCCTATCAGCTCCTCTGCTTTTAGATTCGCTATTTTTAAAAAAGAATCGCTTGCATACTCAACTATCCCCTTTTCATCTGTTTCTGACAACAGGTACAAATCACTATACAAAACTTCACCATCTTCTAAAAATGTTAAGCCTTCAGTACTGATTTCATCATTATTCTTTGACACTGTAAACCTCCCAAAAAATTTAAACTTACACAAGCATACTATGTAAAGCTAAAAGTAAATTAAAAAAAACAGCCAAAGTGATATTATTTTAAATAGATTGTAATAAAATTGTAATAATGTTACTTTTTTTGATAATAAAGTAACATTAGAATCACTATTGGTATTTGTATTTTTGAGTTGTACGTAAGTATGTGGTTTTGAGAAAGGTTGTCGAATTGAGGAAGTTAAACCTGCCAAGCAGGTTTAACTGTGTAAGCGAAAAAAACTTAAATTAGATGTTATCACGAATTCCTAGATTTTCTACTAGTTTTAAGTAAGCTTCTTTATCTTTTCTTTTGAAATATTTCATCAAACGACGACGCTGACCAACTAATTTTAATAGACCGAGTCTTGAAGCATGATCTTTTTTAAATGTTTTAAGGTGCTCAGTTAGTTCACTGATTCTCTCTGTTAATAGTGCAATTTGAACTTCACTTGAACCTGTGTCGTTTTCACTACGACCATATTTTGAAATAATCTCTTGTTTTTTAGCCGAATCTAAAGCCATAATAGCCTCCTGATGGGTATAATAATCTAACAAATATACAAAAAATGTATAAAGTTGAAATGGAATTTTACCTAAACTTTTCTTTAAGTTAATTGATTTGGCACAATCATCTCTTTTATAAATACAAATTTCAATTTCTTTAGCTATAATAATCCTAAATATTTAACACACAAAGAAATCTATTATGCTAATAACAAGAGCTAGTGAATACGCTATATTATCCCTGATCGTTTTATCTAAAGCTGATGCACCAATGGACAGTGAAACTCTCTCTCGTGAGTTGTCAATCCCTAAAAGTTTTTTAGCCAAGATCTTACAAGCACTTGCAAAAAAAACCATTTTAAAATCTTTTAAAGGTGTCAACGGTGGTTTTGTGCTGGCTCAAGACCCTAAAGATATCAGTATGCTTGATGTTATGTCGGCTGTTGAGGGGAAAGCCCCTGCCGTTTTTGAATGTGCTCCATCTATTAATGATTGTCCATCTGACAAAGCAACTGCTTGCTCCATTTGGCCGTTTTTAAACAAACTTCAACTTAAAATAGACTCCTTTTTGGCGCTTTTAACACTAGCAGATATTTTAGAAGAGTAACATTGATGTTACAGAACAAACAGTTACGAGGCTGATTCTTTGGCAAGGAAACTTACACTCAAACAACAAGTCGGTACAACACTCAACTTCCTCTTAGGACAACGTGACCTTAGTGTCGTTGTATTTGTTATGGCTATTCTTGCCATCATCATCGTGCCGCTTCCGTCATCGATGCTCGATGTACTGCTCACTGTTTCCATAGCAGTGTCTGTTTTGATATTGCTTATCTCCCTTTATGTTCCAAAACCGACCGATCTAACGACATTTCCTACCCTTATACTCATCATCACACTCTTTAGGCTCTCATTAAATGTTGCCACCACAAGGATGATACTGAGTCATGGTAACGAAGGGCCTGAAGCGGTCAGTGATATTATCAGTAGTTTTGGAAATTTTGTCGTTGGCGGGAACTATGTTATCGGTATTATTGTCTTTGCTATTTTAGTACTTATTAACTTTATGGTTATCACCAAAGGTTCTACAAGGGTTGCAGAAGTTGCTGCAAGGTTTGTTCTTGATTCTATGCCCGGTAAACAAATGGCGGTTGATGCCGACCTCAATGCCGGTCTCATAGATGATGCTGAAGCTAAAAAAAGACGTGCTGAGATCCTCCAAGATGCAAACTTTTATGGAGCGATGGATGGTTCTTCCAAGTTTGTCAAGGGTGATGCTGTTGCCGGAATTATCATCACACTTATCAATATAATCGGTGGATTTCTCATCGGTGTATTTCAGTATGATATGAGTGTGAGTGACTCTGCTGCCACTTTTACACTGCTGACTATCGGTGATGGGCTTGTGGGTCAGATCCCCGCACTTATCGTTTCAACTGCAACCGGTATTATGATTACAAGAAGTTCGAGTGACGGTGATAATTTTGCAGAGGGAACCATTAACCAAATGATGGGAAATGCAAAAATCATGATAATCGTAGGACTTATCATGATACTCTTTGCTCTGGTTCCCGGACTGCCAACTGCCTCTATGGGTCTTGTCGGTATTATCTTTACAGTGCTTGGCTGGTCAATCTACAAATATGAAAAGGGTGAGCTTACGATCTTAGATGTTGGTCATATTTTAGGGGACAAAACCAAAGAGGAACTTGAAAAAGAAAA
The DNA here is from genome assembly GCA_026996295.1 of Sulfurimonas sp. Taxonomy (GTDB): domain Bacteria; phylum Campylobacterota; class Campylobacteria; order Campylobacterales; family Sulfurimonadaceae; genus Sulfurimonas. The sequence goes on along the minus strand of JALWLL010000082.1, from coordinate 12,820 downwards.
AGCTGCAGCAAAACCTGAAAAAACTAACGAAGAGATAGCTAAAGAGGAAGAAGCCGCACTTGAGGATATCTTAAAAGTAGAGATGCTCGAACTAACCCTCGGCTATCAACTCATACGACTTGCCGATGCTTCTCAAGGTGGTGATCTGCTTGAACGTATCCGCTCTATGAGAAGAAAAATAGCCAGTGATTTTGGTTTTTTGATGCCGCAGGTACGTATTCGTGACAACCTGCACCTGCAGCCAAACCAGTATCAGATCCTTTTAAAAGGTATCGCTATCGGTGAGGGGGAGATCATGCCGGACAAATTTTTGGCAATGGACAGTGGTATGGCAACAGGTGAGATCACAGGAGAGGCTACAAAGGAGCCTGCTTTTGGTCTCGATGCTCTGTGGATAGACCCTGAACAAAAAGAAGATGCGATCATTAACGGCTATACCGTTGTTGACCCTGCTACAGTTATATCAACGCACATGAGTGAGCTTATTAAACGCAATGCAGAAGATCTTCTCACTCGTCAAGAGGTACAATCCCTCATTGACAAGATCAAAAATGACTTCCCTGTTATAGTAGATGATGTTTTAAAAGTTGCAAGCGTAGGACTGATCCAACGTGTGCTCAAAGCACTTTTACATGAAAAAATCCCTCTCAAAGATATGCTGAGTATCCTGGAAACCATTGCAGATATTGCCGAGTTTACAAAAAATGTTGATATTATAACAGAGCAGGTAAGAGCAAAGCTCGCACGTGTTATCACTCAGATGTATGCCGGTGAAGATGGCGTTATACGACTTCTTACATTTGACACGGCTTCTGAACAACTGATGCTCGAAAAATCACAAGAGCAAGATGGAACAAGAAATCTGATGCTCAATGTCAATGAGATCAATCAGCTCATTCAGGCGACAAGCCAAAAAGCCGCAGAACTTTTACAAAAAGGTGTCTCTCCGGTCATTATCATCGTCGATCCGCAGTTACGACGTAGTGTCGCAGAGATCTATGAAAGATTCTCTTTGGATGTGGTAACGCTTTCACACGCTGAGATAGACTCAAGTGCCACTTTTGAAGTTATGGGCTCTATATCTATACAAAACAATACAAATCAATAAGGAAACAGATGCAAAACAAAACGATACACCATTTATCTCACATAGACTTAGATGGTTACAGCTGCCAGTTAGTTATGAGATACACACCCTATAATATAGTAAATTACAATGCTAACTATGGTGCAGAGGTAAGACAAAGGCTAGAGCAGGTTTTAGAAAATATCAAAAATTCAAAAGATGCCGCTTTGATATTGATCACAGACTTAAACCTTACAGCTGATGAGTCTAAATGGCTCCATGGTGAAGTTGCCAAGCTCAACGAAGCAAAAAAAGATGTGAAGATCACCTTACTTGATCACCACGGAAGTGGTGAAGAGAGTGCTAAAAAATATGAGTGGTACTACCTTGATACATCCAGATGTGCCACAAAGATCACTTATGATTATGCAAAAGAGTGCTTTGATCTTGATGAGCCTTCCTGGATGAAGAAGTATGTTGATGTTGTCAATGCAGTTGATCTGTGGAAGCAAGAGGAGCATGAAAATTTTGAATACGGTAAAGTTTGTATGCGTCTTATCACTGAAAGTCGTGAGCTCAACCGTGTTATGTTTGCAAATGAAGATACAGAATACAAAATCTCACTCCTTTTGCAAGCCACAAAATATATCGATGAGAAAGACGCCCCTATCATACTTGATGAAAAGATCCATCTTCTCAAAAAAGAGTTTTTTAAAAAAGAAAAAAATGATACACTCGATAACCTGGCAACATCATACATAGTCAATCTGCTTGGTAAAAAACGTGATCAGATGACCATCTACTATAAAGGCTATAGAGGCTTTTTGAGCTATGGCGTAGGCAACACTTCCATCATTGGCAACGGGTTTTTACTTGCCTATCCTGAGTACGATTTTATTGTCGATGTGAGCTATAGAGGGACAATGAGTCTTCGAGCTAACAATCAGGTGAGTGTTTCACAGATATCCAAAGAGTGGGCAAACGGCGGTGGACATCCAAATGCCGCAGGTGGACGTATTATCGGATTTAAAGAGCAGTATCGTTATGACAAGGTAAAAAAACAGATCGAGCAGATCATCAACAACAAAGAAGCCGTTGCGGGTGATTTGGAGTATAAAAAAGAGGATTAATGGTTGTTGGCAAAATACCTCTCAATGCCAAAAGCCAAGCCTGTTGCAAGTCTTTTTTGATAATCCTTATTCACTAAACGTCTCGCTTCTCTTGGGTGGGTGATAAAACCGACCTCTACAAGAACAGCAGGCATTTGGGCTCCCACAAGCACCCAAAAAGGGGCTTCTCTTACTCCACCGTCATTCACATCTTTATATTTTTTACGAAGTGCTCCAAGCATCCCTCTTTGCAGATCGATCGCCAGTTTGTTAGAAGCTAAAATCTTATGGTGGTTTAGAAAGTTTAAAAAGGTATTTTTACCATACTTGTTCATATCGCTCATGTCTGCAGAGTTCTCCAGTGCAGCGACACGCTCCGCCTTTTTAGATCGTGAGGGTGATAAAAAATAAGACTCTATGCCATGGACATTCTTTGCATGTTTTCCACTGATAGCATTGGCGTGAATACTGATAAATATATCCGCATTTTTTTTATTGGCATACTTTGTTCTGTTACTGAGTTTGACAAACTTGTCATTTGCTCTCGTCATATACACCTTGTAACCACGGTCTTGTAAAATAGTTTTTAATTTTGTTGCGATTTGAAATACAACGATCTTTTCTCTGTATTTTCGATAGCCTACTGCTCCGGGGTCTTTTCCCCCGTGACCGGCATCTATCACAATAACCTTGTTCTTTTTCAGCACACTTGAGGGCGTACTCTTTTTTGTTGCATTTTTTGATGGGGGTACAATCTTTATGATCAACTCTGTTATATCTTTTTTAAAATTTACTTTTAGCTTTGATGAGTTTTCAATAACCAAACGGATCGTCTTTGAGTTATGCTGTGCAAGTTGTATTCTGCTTACACCCTTTTTTTTCAGTGTTTTACTAGCACTATTCATAGAAGCGTGTATGTCAAATATATATTTATATTTTGATCTCTTTTTATCGTATAGTGTAAAGTAGTTTATCTGTTTTGGTGAGAGTTTTTTATTGAATTTTAAAACAAGCTTGCCATTTTCCCAAGTAGCAGATGTAAGCTTATGAGATGAGATGACCTTAATTTTTTTGTCTTTTTTTATCTCGTTTTTTTGTGGTTTATGTTTTTTTAGTGTTTTGAGTTTTGAGAGTTTTTTTGAGTATTCTGAAACATCGATACGAAGTTTGTCACCTGTTTTGACTATCCCTATAAGTGATTGTTTTTTGAGTCTCTCATCATTAGACATTAAGGCACGGAGATAAAGATTTTTATAGTCATTATAGGCACGAAACTGATCACTTTTACTCTCTTTTTTCACCAAAGAGTCAGCACGCTTGAGGATTTCACTATCACTCAGCCCATGCACGGTGATAGCAAAAATAAGCAATATAAAGAGGTACCGGAGCATCAGCTACTTATTCACCTTCGGTAAGTTTGTCAAGCAACTCTTTTACTGAAATAATTTCATTGAGTCTATAACCGTTCGTTCCTGAAAAGAACAAGCCCGTATCAACATTGCCAAGGTATGCATCACTGAGTCTGTCTGCTATACAAAAACCCACCTCTTTTGCTTCTTCTCCGCGATTACATGGAGCAACACAGTTGGAGATACATTTAATCGCAGGACCCTCTCTTTTTTCAACAAGTTCGGTCAGGTTTGTTCTTACACCCTGTGCAGGATAACCCACAGGTGACTTCATAAGTTGGATATCCTCTTTTTTGGCATTTAAAAGAACGTTTTTGAGATTTTCATGTGCATCACACTCATGCGTACCTATAAAACGTGTTCCCATCTGTACACCGCTTGCACCAAGAGAGATCATCTCCTCTATATCACTTTTATCCCAGACACCACCCGCTGCAATCACCGGAATATCACCCCACAATGCAGCTTCTGCAACAACAGGTTCTACAAGGTTCTCAAGCTGGTTTTCCGGAAGTTTACACTGCTCATAGGTAAAGCCTTGATGCCCTCCACTTTTTGGTCCCTCTAACACTACTGCATCGGGAAGTCTGTTGTAACGCTTCTGCCATCTCTTACAAATGATCTTCAAAGCTTTCGCAGAAGATACAATAGGCACGAGCGCTACATCGGGATAATCGGCCGTAAACTCAGGCATATTTGTCGGAAGTCCCGCACCCGTAATAATGATGTCGATCCCTGATGCACAGGCATCTGTTACAACGCGACCATAATCATTGATAGCATAGAGAATATTTGCGGCAAGCGGTTTATCTGCACATATTTTTCTTGCATTTTGTATGATAGCGTCAAAACCCTCTTGAGAGTAGAAGTTTGTTTCACTTAAAGGTCTGTCTGATACAAGTTTTTTTGCATATGTTTTATCTTGATAATATCCGGTACCAACCGAACTGATAACCCCAAGAGCTCCCTCTTTTGAAACAGTACCCGCAAGTTGATCCCAACTGATACCTACACCCATACCACCTTGAACTATAGGTTTTTCTATAACATATTTTCCTATTTTTAAAGACTTAAAGCTCATTAGTTTACCTTTATCTTTGCAAACTTTCTTTTTCCAACCTGTAAAATGTATTCACCGGCTGTAAGTTGCAATTGCTCATCAGAGACTTTTTCTTGGTTTATTTTAACAGCACCTTGCTTAATATCTCTTCTAGCTTGAGAAGTTGATGGCTCTATGTTACATTCTACCAAAGCTTTTGCGATCCAGATATCCCCATCGACACTAAATTCAGCTATATCTGTAGGGATCTGGCTTTTTGAGTGTACTTTATCAAATTCTGCTTTTGCATTGTTTGCTGCTGCTTCATCATGATAACGGGCAGTTATCTCTAAAGCAAGTTCCTCTTTCACTTTTTTAGGATGTAATGATCCATCTTCCACACCACTTTTAAGCGTAGCTATTGTTTCTAAGGATTTTGTACTTAAAAGCTCATAATAGCGCCACATCAGATCATCTGAAATACTTAGAACTTTACCAAACATATCATTAGGCTCATCTGAAACACCTATGTAATTACCGAGTGATTTGCTCATTTTTTGCACACCGTCAAGCCCTTCTAAAATAGGCATCATCAAAACGGCCTGCTGTTTTTTGATCTCATATGCTTTTTGGAGCTGACGTCCCATGAGGAGGTTGAACTTCTGATCTGTCCCGCCTATCTCAATGTCTGAACGCAGATGAACACTGTCATAACCCTGTAAAAGGGGATACATAAACTCACTTACAGCTATAGGTGTGTTTGAACTGTAACGTTTTGAGAAGTCATCACGCTCGAGCATACGCGCCACTGTCAAGTTAGAAGCAAGTTGTAACATGCCCGCTGCTCCCAATTTTTCCAGCCATTCATCATTGTAAACGATTTGCGTTTTACTCTCATCAAGCACCTTGAATGCCTGTGTTGTATAACTGTTTATATTTTGAACGATCTCCTCTTGGGTCAGTACTTTTCGCGTTGCACTTTTTCCGGTTGGATCACCAATCATTGCGGTAAAACTTCCTATAAGAAACTGAACACGTCCGCCATACTTTTGAAAAGTAGCCAATTTTTGAAGAAGTACCGTGTGCCCTAAATGCAGATCCGGTGCAGTTGGATCAAAGCCTGCTTTTACCGTATAGGTTGTGCCCTCTTCATAGTAAGTTTTTAAAAGTTTTTCAATTCTCTCAGAGTCTATAATCTCTGCACACCCTCTATGTATCTCTTTTAAAGCTTCTTCTATCATTATCTTCTCTTTATATTTAATTTTTATATGCATCATCTGTACGGATAAGCTGTATCACTTTGATTTTTTGCTCCAGCTTCGTACGCAACAGATGTATATTTGCCTCTTTTGATTCAAAACCAAGTTCACAATACTGCACATAGTCATTTGTCTCTTTCCCTAGTTCAATCAATGTTATATCAACATTTAACTTCACTAAAAATGTTAAAAAGTCAGCCAACGCTCCTTTTTCATTGTGAAGTGACGCTATAAGGCTGTAGTGGTAAGTGTTTTGTCTTTCCCAGCGAACAAATACCATTTTTTCATGATCTTCCAGTTTCTTAGCCGCTTTTTTACACATTTTGTGATGAACATGTACCTTTCCTTTTTCCAAAAAGCCCATGATCCCATCACCCGATTTTGGATGACAACAATAATCAAACACCACATCACTCACACCACCGACACTAAAGATCTCTATGCCACTGATAACTGTAGATTTGAGTTTAAATCTATGTCGAGAGAGAAAACCCTTAAAGCGGTTGTTTTTACTGATATCTTGCGTGTACTTTTTAATAACCGCACGAAGCTGCTCTATATCAGTCGGTATGCTTGCACGCCCTTCAAAATTGTTTGATTCAAACCACTCTTCAACACGCGAATGTTTTAAACTCATTGCCGTTGCGACTATGTTTATACTCGATTTTGTATCTATCTCTCGTATGCGTGCATTGCAGTTAAAACGCATATTGCTTTGAGCCTTGGAAGTCTTCACTGCATCAAGCCACGAACATCGGGTTATGACTGCATCAGCAAGCTTGATTTTGACAATATCACCATTGTGAAGCTCACCAAGCAGGGAACTTTTGGTTTTGTTAATCAAACAAGACTCGGCTTTGTTGCCAACTTCTGTGTGAACAGCATATGCAAAATCAAGTGCCACCGCACCACGAGGAAGGGTAAAGGGATCCCCTGTCGGTGAAAATACAACGATATCTTCACTGTAAAGATCATTTTTGATGAGCTCGTAAAAATCTTCCACAGATTCATTTTGATACTGCAGGTTATTGAGCCAGTCAAGCTTGATGTTATTACCGCCGTTTTTATACTTCCAGTGAGCAGCAACACCAAGTTCTGCGGTTTTATGCATATCGTATGTTCTTATTTGTACTTCAAAGATAGCCGTATTATAAAAGACACTCGTATGCAGTGTTTGGTAACCGTTATCTTTTGCAACTGCTATATAATCTTTAAATCTAGAAGAGAGCGGCTGAAAATGTAAGTGAATCAAACCTAAAATGTTGTAGCACTTTACAGGATCTTTTGTCAGTATTCTCACGGCTAAAAGGTCAAGTACCTCATCGATCCCTATCCCTTTTCTCTGCATTTTCAAATAGATAGAGTAGCGGTGTTTCACACGGGAGAGTATCTCAAAATCATCTTCACAAAAACCATTGGTTATGAGAAGTCTGTTGATCGTTTGCTTAAAATCATTTAACTTCATCTCAATAGCATGATAGTTTGTATCAAGATAATTGTCTATATGGTGTTTCTCTTCTGCAAAAAGATACCCAAAACTTAAATCTTCAAGTATATTTTTTAAAAAAGAGATACCCAAACGATGTGAGATAGGGGCGTAAACAACCAAAGTTTCTTCTGCTATGCGTTGTTGTTTATGTTCTGGAAGTGCATCAAGTGTAAGCATGTTGTGAAGTCTGTCACACAGTTTGACAACAAGCACTTTGACATCTTTAATACTCGCTAAAAGCATTTTTCTAAATGAAAGTGCCGACACAACAAGACGCTCGTTGGAAGTAGATGGGATAAGTTCTACATCTCTAATCTTATCGATCTTTGTAAGCCCCTCAACCAAATGAGCCACATCCGCTCCAAACATCTTTGTTACATCTTCTATGGTTGTTTGTGTATCTTCAACAACATCATGTAAAAGTGCGGCAATACACATCACCTCATCATTTGTGATCGATGCGACAATACTGGCAACCAATATGGGGTGTATGATATAAGGCTCACCACTTTTTCTAAACTGTGTCTTATGAGCCTCTTTGGCGTATGCGAGCGCTTTTTCAAGCTGCTCTGTAGGTGTTATCTGGGTAAAAAGGTATGCGGATGCTGAGTCAACATCATGTAGATGTTTAACTTTTTCAATATCTACCTGACTCAGTGGCAAAACTTATGCCTCGTTGTTCACAAAGCCCTTAACAACTATAAGGCCCTCAGCGATTTCCATCAAAGCAAGATCAGCAGCTTTTATACTTTTTGGATCAATATTTAACTTGCTTTTTGCACCGTTTAGAAGTTCATCACATCTTTTTGCTACAGCAAGTGCTAACTGATAACGATCCATATTTGGGTTATTTTGCAAAACTTTTGCTGTTAATTCTTCAACTTTCATTCTATTTCCTTTAATTTATTTCACAATTGAGCAGTTTGTCATGTTGCCGTTAAGTATATCTAAAAGGTTCCCTTTTATCGACATATCACAAACAATAATAGGAAGACTGTTGTCTTTTGCCAAAGCAATAGATGTATCATCCATAACTTTTATATGATCTTGTAAAGCCTGATCATATGTTAACTCGTTAAGTTTTACCGCATCACTGAATTTTGCAGGATCTTTATCATAAACACCATCAACTTTTGTCGCTTTTATGATAACTTCCGCACCGATCTCCACAGCTCTTAGTGTCGCTGCCGTATCTGTCGTAAAGAACGGGTTTCCAGTTCCTGCAGCAAAGATCACAACACGACCCTTTTCTAAATGGCGTGTCGCTTTACGGTTGATATATGGCTCAGCGATCTGCTCCATTTTGATAGCAGTCTGCATACGTACTTGAAGTCCGGCATGTTCACAAGCTTCTTGCATAGCAACACCGTTTATCACTGTGGCAAGCATCCCCATGTAGTCACCGGAAGTTCTTTTGATGATCCCGTCTTGAGCAGCAGTTACACCACGAATGATATTTCCACCACCAATAACGATACCCACCTCAATACCGGCATCTACCAATGACTTGATCTCTTGAGAGATATACTTTAGAATCTGTGTGTCAATTCCATGACCTGCCTCACCAGCAAGAGCTTCACCCGAAAACTTAACCAATACGCGTTTATTAGCCATGTTTGCACCTTATATATAAAATCCGCGAATTATACTTAAATATGTCTTTAAAAATGCTTTGAGAATTTTCTAGCATTAATTTGCTATAATTATCAGATGAAAAAATATCTGTTTATACTCTCACAAATCATCTTTATAAGCTCTGTGCAGGCTCTCATAATCAACGGCTGGCTGCAACCAAAAAATATACCCTTTCCCCAAGACAATCCACCAACAAAAGAAAAAATAGAACTCGGTAAACTTTTGTTTTTTGATACAAGGCTCTCGGCAAATGATGATATCTCCTGTGCTTCGTGTCATGATCCTAAAAAAGGCTGGAGTGACGGACTTCCAAAGGCTGTGGGGGATCAAAACAAAGTTGGAAGACGCAACTCACCTACCCTTTTAAACACGGCTTATTTGGAGAAATACTTTCATGATGGACGAGCCGACTCCTTGGAGGAGCAGGCACTCGGGCCCATAGAAGCTGAAGTAGAGATGAATATGCCCATAGAGAAGCTAGTAAAAAAACTTAACAACATTGCCGGATATAAAAAACTCTTTGCCAAAGCCTTTGGGCAGGAGGAGATCACGAAGGAAAACATTGTAAAAGCAATAGCATCTTTTGAGCGAACCATAGTCAGTGCCGACACACGGTTTTACCGCTACATAACAGGTGATGAACAGGCTCTTAGCCAAGTTGAGCAGATAGGTTTTGACATATTTCTCAATGAGGGACGATGCAACTCATGCCACAACGGTTTTAATTTTACCAACGAGAGCTTTAACAATGTCGGGCTCAATGACACCAAAGACCTCGGAGTATATGAGCTCAACAAACAAAAACTTTGGTATGGAACATTTAAAACACCTACGCTTCTTGATATAGAAAAAACAGCACCCTACTTCCATGACGGCTCAGTAGCAACACTCAAAGAAGCAGTGAGTCTTTGTGGAAACGGAGGAAGAAGACCCGTCACCATACGATCACCGTTTTTTAGAGACAGAGGACTGAGTGAAGAGGAGGTGGATTTTGTCGTGG
>JALWLL010000082.1:0-2714 GCA_026996295.1 Sulfurimonas sp. | reverse complement strand
GGCTCAGTAGCAACACTCAAAGAAGCAGTGAGTCTTTGTGGAAACGGAGGAAGAAGACCCGTCACCATACGATCACCGTTTTTTAGAGACAGAGGACTGAGTGAAGAGGAGGTGGATTTTGTCGTGGCATTTTTAAAAACACTCTCAACAAAAGAGTTAAATATCACCATACCTACAAGCTTCCCAAAGTAAGCTCAAAAACGAGTGTTACGGTTTACCCCATACACTCACAAAACACTTCACCCGGTCGCTCACCCTCTTTTTTTACTCTCTCATCATCTTTTGCAACTTCATAAAACTCCACTCTAAAGACAACATCACCGGTAATCACTACATGGTGAAACCGCTCAGGATATATAACTATAGGGTGATCTTTATCAGCATCAAGAACATTGTCTTTGTCATCTTCCCAAACATACTGTAAAGAGCCCTCCTCTACTACAACAAGACCATACTTGCCTTTTGGAGCGAGATGGTTCTTGAGTATCCCTTTGGCAACAGTGTCCTGAGTCATATTTGGAGTGGCGCCGACTTTTACGGCACCTTCTGGAAGTGTATCGTTTTGAAAGTTCATTATAATTCCTATACTAAAATATTGAACACTATTCTAGTACATTCTCATAAACACTCTCTTAACATATATCAATTTTTTTTATATCTTAATATAAAGAGATCAAACCTTCAACTTCTGAAAAAACAAGTGCTCGTGTTTGTTCATTTGGATCAAGCACTCTTTCACAAAGTTTTGCAAGGTTTTCATCCACATCTTCGACTAAACTTTGAAGTTTTTGCGGCTTCTCGTTTTTTAACACATTTGTAAAACGTTCGTACCCTGAATAAGGTTCTTTTTTTGCGAGAACATAGTAGAGTCTGCGACCAAGTTCAAACAACTCATACTCTTCATTTTTGCCGGTTTTGGCTTTGAGTGAAAACCCAAAATCCACCTCTATGTTCTTAGCTCTTAAATAGGCTCCGAGTTTCATCATAAAACCAATTTTTGCATTTGAAAACTGAGAAAGGACCCTATCGTAAAACTGCTCAAAGGTTTCACTTTGTGTTTTGTGCTTTTTATATTCATGCATAAGCGTTTGTACATAAAAACGCGCATAACGCAATGGTGCAGACTTTATGACTGTATGCCCCTCGACACCCTCACTCACGAGTTTTCCACCTAGATATATATGCACACCGCTCTCATTTTCACCATTGACCTTGGCTTTACACCCTTCAAAACCGATATCGCCAAGACCATGGATGCCACACCCTTTGACACAGGCTGACCAGTACATCCTTACCCGTCCACTCTCAAGTGGTACAGTACTCTGCAGATATTTTGCCATCTCTATGGCATCATTTTTATTTTCAATAACACCAAAAGGGCAATGCTCAGTTCCTGCACATGCTATGAGGTGGTTCAGGTATGGGGTGTTCAAGCTTTTGTACGTGTTAAAAAACTCCTCATAGAGTAGTTTATCTACATCTTTGACCCCCATGATATAAAAACTCTGCTCCATATCAAGACGAAGCTGTCCATCTCCGTGAAGTTCACTCAGTCTTGCGGCTTCCATAAGTGCCGAACCGCTAAATACCCCAGAAGGCACGACAACATGCACTGCGAAACTACCGTCTCGAAGCTGTACTTTTCCATGATCTGGATCACTGAAGTCGATCTTACTCATCGTCTCACCGGCGTGCAAAAAGTCAATACTAGCGTGCTTTCTGATTGCTTGGGAAAACTCCTCTATCCCCACTGCTTCTATGAGAAAGTGGAGTCTGTTTTTGTTTCTGTTATCACGAAATCCGTACTCTTTAAATATACTTACTGTAGAAGCAAAAGCACTTAAAACCTCCTCCTCGTTGCGTAAAAATATATTGGCATTTTTTCCGACAACACCAACTTTTCCACCAAGGTAGAGGTTATAACCAAACACTCCGTCTTTTTGAGCCAACACAAAAGAGATATCGTGACAAAACACATTACATCTGTTTGCAAATGAGCCACTGATCGCTGTGTTGAACTTTCTTGGAAGTGTAGATATCCACTCCTCTTTATATAAAAACATCTCTTGAAGTTTCAGAAGTATCTTGTGGGAGGGTAAAACATTGTCAAATGCCATCTCATCAAGTGGATCACACATGATACTTCGTATGTTATCGACACCTGTCTGGTAGCCGTCTATCCCAACAGCTTCAAGTCTTTTGATGATAGTCGGCAAATCTTCAATACGTAGATATCTCAGCTCGCACTGCTGTCTTGTTGTCAGGTCGATATAGTCTTGTCCAAACTCTTTGGCGCACTCCCCGATCACCTTTGCCTGTTGTGCACTCAAGTAACCGCCTGATGTTCTAAGCTTGAGCATAAAACGCTCAGGTGTAGCGGGTCTGTCATAGATACCAAAGCATTTGAGAAAGTAGCTTTTGTCCTCATCGGGGATGGAAGCATACCCGCCGTTTGCATACTCCTGTAGCTTCTCGTATGCCTCTTGAGCACTTTTAAGTTGTTTGGTTTTTTCAATTTTATTGATTTTTTTACTTCTAGCTTCATAAGCTTTTTGTAGTGCTTGCATTTATAATTCCAGTTTATATGTGTTAATGGAATTGTAGTCTATTTTTAGGCAATTTTGCAAAAAAAGTTGATTATTTTTTAGTCATTATGTTCCTATGAAAATCATTTACACTATCACGTTTGTAAGTCTTGCATTTAACTTCAGAAA
>JALWLL010000081.1 GCA_026996295.1 Sulfurimonas sp. | reverse complement strand
ATGAACACCTTGGCAAAGATAGCATGTGGCATCTCTGACAACCTCATAACACGGTGTGCAAGCGTAATGATAAAAGAGCAAAAAAAGCTTATACTTGCACCAAGAGAGATGCCTTTTTCAGCTATTGCGCTTGAGAACATGCATAAACTTGCCTCTTTGGGTATCATCATAGCACCGCCTGTTATGGCTTACTACTCTGAGCAGCAAACCCTCGATGAGATGGAAAACTTTATCATCGGCAAGTGGCTGGATCTGCTTGGTATTGAAAATAACTTATATAAAAGATGGGAATAATATGAACAAAATAGCACTCTATCCCGGGACTTTTGACCCGATCACAAATGGTCACTATGACATTATTGAGAGAGCAAAAAACCTTTTTGATGAGGTGATTGTAGCCGTTGCCGTTTCAGTGGACAAAAAACCGAGATTTACGCTTGAGGAGAGGATCAACATGGTAGAAGTTGCCATTAAAGACCTTGAAAATGTAAGAGTGGTAGGTTTTGACAATCTCACAGTCGATCTGGCACATGAGCACAACGCAAGCGTCCTCATACGCGGTCTGCGTGCTGTGAGTGATTTTGAGTATGAACTCCAACTCGGCTACCTGAACAACTCGCTCGATGACACCATAGAGACTGTTTACCTGATGCCAAAACTTCAACATGCATTTATAAGTTCTTCCATAGTGCGCAACCTTTTAAAATTTAACGGAAAAACAAAACACCTCCTTCCAAAAGAGGTACAACAAATCATAGGGAGTATGAACTCATGTACATTGCCATAGAGGGGATCGATACCGCGGGAAAAAGTACCCAGATCTCTGCACTTTCAAAACATTTTCCAGAAGCCGTTATCACAAAAGAGCCAGGCGGTACGAAAATCGGCAGGCAGATACGTGAAATGGTGCTCTCAGCATGCACCAAAAGTAAGCGTGCCGAATTTTTGCTCTTTTTAGCAGACAGAGCAGAACATATACAAGAGGTTATAGAGCCTAATTTAGACAAAATGATCATCTCTGACAGAAGTGTTATCAGTGGGGTTGCCTATGCCTTGATCCAAGGCGAGATCAAAGAAACAGCCATCGTGCATCTTAACAGATTTGCAACGGGGGGAGTTTACCCTGAGAAAGTTTTTTTGCTTCGTTTGAGCAAAGAAGAACTTGAGTTTAGACTGTCGCAAAAAGAGTTAGACGGCATAGAGCTTCGTGGAAGTGAGTACCTGCTCAATATACAAGATGCCATCATAGAAGCGGCCAAACTTCTCAACATAGAGCTTATCGAGGTTGATGCTACAGGTTCCATAGAGGATATTACTAATGAGATATTAGTTAATATTAATACACCTCAAGGTTAATTATGAAAGCAACTATCACAAAACTCATCATCTTGCTACTTACTACTTTAAGTATGGGTGTGGGAAGTGTGCTTTTGGCTGATAAAAATACAGAGACCATAGTCTTTGCAGCAGGATGCTTTTGGGGTGTAGAAAAACACTTTGACAACATCCAAGGCGTACTCAGTGCAAAGTCTGGATATGTTGACGGTAATTTTGCCAATCCCACATATAAGAATGTGCTTAAGTACAGATACCTTCCAAAAGACTCAAAACTCATCAACTATGCCGAGGGTGTAGAGGTGGTTTATGACAAAACAAAAGTCAGCCCAGAACTGCTCATAAAATCTTTTTGGGAGTTACATGATCCCACACAAACAGACGGTCAGGGAAATGACATCGGTAACAACTACAGAAGTGGTATCTACTTTACCACACAACAACAAAAGAAGATAGCCTTTGAGACAAAAAAGCTCTACCAAAAGTTACTTACAAAAGCCGGTTTGGGAACTATCACCACTGAGATTAAACCCCTTGTAAAGTTCTATGATGCAGAAGAGTACCATCAAGACTATCTCAAAAAAAATCCTTTTGGTTACTGTCCAAATCATGCAACCGGTGTGAAATTTGAGAAGTCAAAAGAGAAAACAGCTTCCATACAACCGCTGGGTGGCAAAGAGATCCTAGTCATAAAGATGGATAGTAAAAGTTTTTACAAAACACTGGAGAGCTTTTAGATTCACAGGTCTAATATATAGTGTCTTCATCCATAAACTCAGCGCTAAAGTACTTTTTGATACGCGTAATCGCTTTTGTTTAGAGACGGGTCAGCTCACTTTTTACAAGGCAAAAGATGGGGCTGCCATGAAGAAGACTTTCCTTAATAACACAAACAAAAAATACAAACAGGCGTAAAAAAATGCTGGTTGTGCATCAAGCTTATTGTAAATATTTCACAAAAAAAGTGGCATGTAAAAACAAATAGATTGTGCTTATTACTTTAAGTATTATTTATGTACAATTTATGCAAAGGAGTAAATAAAATGAAAAAAACAGTAAAAAACTCCGTTGTGCTGTTAAGTACGGTACTTTGTATCTCTATATATGCGGGAGAACATACAGAACATATTACTTGCACCAAAAAAGGTATTGAAGCTCTCTCACCTGAACTTAGGGGCTTATTATCACAAGAGATGACCGCCTTACAAAAGGGAATGATGTCGCTTATTCCGGAACTTGCTTCTGGTAATTGGTCTGAGGTTAAAAAGACAGCAAAAAAAATAAAAAATAGTTATATTTTAAAGCAAAAACTAACAAAAGAGCAAGCAAAGGAACTACATAGCAAGCTTACACCTGCATTTATAGAACTAGATCAATCTTTTCATAAAGATGCAGGAATGCTTATGCATGTAGCTGAAAACAAAAATGCAGAGTTGGCAAATTTTTATTTTTTTAAGATGATCAATGCCTGTGTCGGTTGTCATTCAAAATTTGCAACACATAGGTTTCCAGCGCTTAAGACAGAAAAACCAATTCACAAGCATGGGCACTAAAAAATATATACCGTTTAGCTAAAAAAGTGTAGAGGGGATAACTTTGTTTATGAAAGCATTAATGCTTACAATAGCCTTGCTTTTGTTAACCGGATGTGAAAATAGCAGTAGCAGTAAAGACAATTTACCTCAAACAGATCTGGAAGAAGCAACAGATGCAAAGCTTCTTCCACCAACTTATGATAAAATCTATTTTGGTGCGTTTCCTGATTTTGGGGGATCTGAAGATCAGGTTACAAGTCAAAAAATCATAGACTTTGAGACAATTTTTGATAAAAAAATAGTATGGGCATGTTTTTCTCAAAATTGGTTTAACGGCATAAAATACCCAAAAGAGCATATTCATGCGATCAACGATACACAAACCATCCCTTATGTAAGATTGATGCCCAGAAGCAATGAAACCCAAGAAATCGCTGAAACGTACTTCTCATTGCAAAAAATCATAGATGGTGCTTTTGATAAAGAATTGATACAATGGGCTCAAGATGCGAAAGAGGATAACATCCCTTTGCTTGTCGATTTTGCAGTTGAAGCAAATGGAAACTGGTTCGGATACAGCGGTATATTTAACGGAGCAGACACAAAAGAGGAATATGGTGACCCGAGTTACCCGGATGGTCCCGAAAGATACAGAGATGCATATAGGCATATTATTGATATCTTTAAGAAAGAGGAGGTCAACCATATAACATGGTTTTATCATTTCAATTACACTTCTTTTCCAAATGAGGAGTGGAACCAACCCAAGTACTACTATCCAGGTGATCATTATATAGACTGGGTGGGATTTAGCCTCTATGGAGCGCAAACATTAGATGAGGAGTGGGAGGGTTTAGAATTTTCTGTTCAGCTTGAAAATTATGTAGATTCATATAAAGAGATCAATAGCACAAGACCTATTGCACTTTTGGAATTTGGTGTAACAGACAATCACCCAGATGGCAATAAAAGTGCATGGCTGAAAGATGCATTTCAAACAATTTTAGATAATCCCTACATAACATTTTCTGCAATTAGCCCTTGGCATGAAAATTGGGAAAATGAAGATGGAACAATGACTACAATCAGGCTGGACTCCTCTTTGGAGGTGCAAGAAGTATTTAAGCAGATAATTCAAAATGAAAGATTTATTTCCTCTGCTGAACCCACACTTCTATTTAAATCAGGCTTTGAAGATGGAGTATATATCGACAATACAGCCTATCAATTTAGTGAAGACTACAGATATATCAGAGGTACAGACAATGAAACAGGTTTCTCCTGGCCAATAGATATACTTGGGGCAAGTGAAAGTTCTTTACATTACATAGATGATGACAACCATCAAGCTGTTAAGAGTGAAATTCAAACCGTTATCGGGCATAATGGAGACTATACTAAAGCTTTGTACAATCTCCAAAACTATGACCTAGGAATAACTCAATGCCCATATGAAATTTTAAATATCCAAGAGGGAAAAAAGGACTTATACATAAAATATTGGATGAAAATGGATAGTGCAAGTTTACTCAAAGTGGATATGTGGCGAGCAATTTTTGAGTATAAGACAAAAGATTATGAAAAAAATGATGGATTTAGATTGATTGCGTATATTTATACAGATGATGATGGAATACCATATTGGCATTGGCAAGGTGATGAAAACCCTCAAAGCTCGATTTGGGAAATTGACAACAAAACGGTTCCGGTTCCTATGGATGAGTGGTTTATGACTGAATTTTTCTGGCATTGGAGTGAGGGTGATGATGGTAGAGCGTTATGGAAAATAAATGGAAAAGTAATTGGTGATCATTACGGGCCAACTACTCGAAATTCAAAACCTATTGAGTTCATTATACTGACTCAAATATACGGGGATGCAAATCCAAAATATCAATGGATTGATGATATTGAAATATGGAATACTCTACCCAAGTAGGAAAATACAAAAAAAACACCTAGTTTGGATCAAAGCTTATAGGATTTTACAGGCAAGGATTTATCCGTGAAAACAGAGGCGAAAGCAACCTTTGGATTGAAACCTTAAATAGCAAATAAGATCCCAAAATCAAAAGTCCATGCCAAAATCTTTTTTAGATAAATTTTTTTTAATATATAATTAACATTAGAATGTAACAATACCCCATCATATAACCTAAGGAGTTTATTATGAAAACAAAACAAATGACGATACTGATTGGTACTTTAGCATTAGCCACATCTCTTTTTGCTTCAGAAGATGCCGAAAAAATATTTGATGCAAAATGTGCTATGTGCCACGTTAAAACCATACCAACCAATAGAACAAATATGGTTGCCCCTCCACTGATGGGTGTTATGAAACATGTTAAAATGGCTTACCCAAAGAAAGAGAATGCAATTGATTTTATAGTTGAGTACGTACAAAACCCAACAAAGGAAAAAGCAGTTTGTATGCCACAAAAAATTGCACGATTTGGTTTAATGCCTTCACAAAAAGGAAATATCACTCCTGAAGAGCTAAAAAAGGTTTCTGAATGGATGTTTGACAACTTTCCTCCCGCTAACTTTAGAGGGCACGGTATGCAGAAGCGCCCAACTTTCTCATCTTTTGATACTAACGGTGATGGAAAAATCACTCCAGAGGAATTTACGGCATTTCAAAATACTCATACGAAAAGGAAAAAAAGAAAAGGATGTCAAGGAGTAAGTAAAAAAGAACATCGCTCATCATTTACTTATTTTGATCTTAATAACGATAATATTATTACAAAAGAGGAATTTCTTAAAACAAGAACACAAAAACAAGAAGCAAGAGCTAAAGCCGGCTACCCAATGCGTAATGCAGTTAAAGCACCATCTTTTGAATCTATAGATACTAACAGTGATGGAAAAATCACTCCAAGTGAGTTTAACAGTCGCTTTAATTAAAGAAAGACCTTGTGCTTTGGTTTAAAAGAATACTTTTATACGTTAATCTTTACTATCAAAGTACGGTTAAAGCTTAGTTTTAAACACATAATAGCTTTTAGATTAGATATAATTTCATCGACAATTATACAAAAGGCTTTTAGTGCAAAAATTTATACTTAAACTTTTTCCAGAGATCATGATCAAAGGATCATCTGCAAAACGGCAGATGGTTGGACAACTTTATGTAAATCTACAAACTATTTTAGGAAAGATCGACTCAGAGATAACAGTCAAAAAATATTCTGACAAACTCGAAGTTTTTACACCAAAGAGTGTTTTGCCCGAAGTAAGACAAAAACTGCAAGAAACACCAGGGATCGAACAGGTTTTAGAAGTTTTACAGTTTGACAACATGGATACACTTGACAAAATCAAAACAAAAGTGGGAGAGCTTGTAATAGACTCACTTGCTGAGAAGACTTTTGTAGTACGTGCAAAACGAAACGGTCAGCATCCATTTACCTCTATGGATATCGAAAGAACGGTAGGGGGTTACCTGCTTGCACACTCCAAAGCAACTAAGGTAAGCCTCAAAAACCCGGAAAAAACCATAGAGCTTGAACTTATAGGTGCACAGCTTAACATCATCACAACAAGATACAAAGGACTCAGTGGCTATCCCATAGGAACACAAGGAGATATACTCTCCCTTATGTCCGGAGGATTTGACTCTACTGTGGCTTCTTACCTGACGATGAAGCGGGGTATCAAAACACACTTTGTCTTTTTCAACCTTGGTGGCATGGCACACGAGATAGGCGTGAAACAGGTAGCACTTTATTTGTGGTCAAAATTTGGCTCCTCTCATAAAGTGAAATTTGTCTCGGTTAACTTTGAGCAAACCATTGAGGAGATTTTTCGCTCTACTCCACCAACATATATGGGTGTGATGCTGAAGCGTCTTATGCTTCGTGCCGCACAAAAAGTGGCGGACGATATGGACATAGACGCACTTCTAACAGGTGAGAGTGTGGCTCAGGTTTCAAGCCAGACACTTCGTAATCTTGCACTCATAGATGAAGCAAGCGACAAACTTATACTACGACCGCTTTGCACCATGAACAAGCCGGAGATCATAGCCATTGCACAGCAGATAGGCACACGCCATTTCGCAGAAAGTATGCCTGAGTATTGTGGTGTTATCTCTCAAAACCCTATAACACACGGCTCTTTCAAGCGTATGCAAAAAGTGGCTCAGAAGTTCGACTATAGTGTCGTTGATCGGGCAGTGGAGGAAGCTCAGGTACTTTGTGTTGATGAGATTGTTGAAGATATTAACACGCTTGAAGCTGTTGAGATCGTAAAAGATCTCAATGCAGAGCATTTTGTGGTGATAGATATTCGCCCAGAAGAGGAGTGCATACAAACTTCATGCAAAAGCATCAAGATACCTTTTCACAAGCTTAAAACCGAGTTTGAAAAACTTCCTCAAGACAAAGAGTATCTACTATACTGTGACAAAGGGATCATGTCGCAATTACACGCTCAATATCTCAGAGATGCAAAGAATTACACCAATATAAGAGTGTACAGACCTTAGTTATCTTCCGTAACGAATGGTCTCAACCGGAAGATGAGCCTTTTTCCACTCTTGTATGCCCCCTTTTATGTTGTAAACATGAAAACCATGCTCACTTAAAACTCGGGAAGCCTTCGCACTTCTGTTGCCGCTTCTGCAATACACAAGAAGCTTTGTATCTTTATACTTTTGCAGAGTATCGAGTTGTGATGCAAGTGTAGCAGACGGGATAAGTAGGGAATTTACCAAATGCCCCTCCTGTTGGTACTCACCAAGCGTTCTTACATCCAGTATCGTAACATTGCCATCTTGTTTTTTGATCATGTTTTGTGCTTCTAAAGGAGTAACGGAGTCATAATTTGTAAGTATATAACCCTTTTGATAGAGTAAAAAAACAGCAGCACAAACTATAGCTATAAAAAATACGATGTTACTTAATTTTTTCATAAACAAACCTTTATATAAATTTCAATACAATAAAAGCATGATACACAAAATTTGCAATAATATAAACAATATTTCAATTACCACTCTTCTTTTAAGCATATTTCTTCTTGGGTGCAGCAGCTCTGAGTCTCAAGACGAAATACGAGACAACACACTGCTCAACTCAGGTACCTCCTGGCAATGGCAACTCCAAGGCACGATAAATACGGGCTATGATGTTGATGTGTATGATATAGATCTTTTTGACTCTAACAAAACGCTCATCAGTTCACTGCATGATGAAGGCAAGGTTGTTATTTGCTACTTCAGCGGTGGTTCCTATGAGGAGTGGCGCGAGGATAACACTTCATTTCCTCCCGAAGTTCTTGGCAATGATCTCGATGGATGGGCTGGAGAAAAGTGGCTTGATATACGCAGTGATATCTTAAAACCAATTATGCAAGCGAGACTTGATTTGGCTGTAGAAAAAGGGTGCGACGGTGTAGAGCCTGACAATATGGATGGTTATACAAACAACACAGGATTTGCGCTCAGCGCTCAAGATCAGATCGATTACAACATATTTATAGCAACACAAGCCAAAAACAGAAATCTTCTTGTCGGGCTTAAAAATGATCTGGATCAAATTGCAGAGCTTGAGCCCTACTTTGATTTTAGTCTCAATGAGCAGTGTCACTACTATAACGAGTGTAGTAAGCTTCAGCCTTTTGTAGATGCGAACAAAGTAGTTTTCAATGCAGAATATGCACAAAAATATGTGGACAATACAAATGGAGCAAGAGATCTCTTATGTGCAGATGCAAGGGCTCAGGGGCTTAGAACTCTCATTCTTCCCCTTACCCTTGATGATAGTTTCAGGTTTAGCTGTGAATAGATCTAGCCCAGTTGAGAAGTGATCGCAGCTTCAACATCGGCGATATCGGCAGTACCGTCAACAGTGATATATTTTAGATCTTTATTTTTACTTGCCTGCTCTTTATAGTAGTTTATAAGCGGACTTGTAAGTTCATGGTACACTTTGAGTCTGTCAAGCACTACCGACTCTTTGTCATCATCACGCTGTACAAGCTCTTCACCTGTTACGTCATCTTTACCCTGCACTTTTGGCGGATTGTAAAGTATGTGGTATGTTCTACCGCTTGCAAGGTGTGCACGACGACCTGACATACGTTTTACAATCTCTTCATCAGGAACATCTATCTCTATGACGGCATCTATAGTGATCCCTGCATTTGTTACGGCATCAGCTTGTGGAAGCGTACGCGGAAAGCCATCGAGAAGGTAGCCGTTTTTGCAATCATCTTCAGCGATTCTGTCTTTGACAAGACCGATAATGATATCATCAGTAACAAGTTGACCGGCATCCATAGCCGCCTTTGCCATTTTACCCATTTCAGTGCCTGCTTTTATGGCAGCTCTGAGCATATCACCGGTAGAGATTTGAGGGATATTGTACTTTTTGGTTAAAAATTGAGCCTGTGTACCTTTTCCGGCACCCGGAGCTCCAAGTAGTATGATTCGCATAGTTATCCTATTGTTGTTATTTTGTGAAATTATATACTAATGAATTTAAATATAGTGTTAATCACCCCAGCCCAGTTTTTCTTTAAGCACATCAAAATAGTTAAACTCTTCTCTGTGTATCAGCTTCACTGTTTTAGAAGCTAGTCTTATATGTATGCTCTCCCCCTGCCCCAACTCGTGCATATCCTGACCGTCTATGATGATTAGTGCTCTGTTTTGAGGTGTTTTCATCTCTATTGAAAATTTTCCGGGAAGCACAACCGGTCTTTGTGTCAAGGAGTGTGGACAGATCGGAGTAAGTGCAAAAACCTGAGTAAGTGGAAAAAGTACAGGGCCGCCCGCTGAAAGGTTATATGCCGTTGAACCTGTAGGTGTTGAGACGATAACGCCGTCTCCATAGTATGTGTTAAAGGCTTTTGCGTCAACAAGGGTTTCTATGTGGATCATGTTTGATATGGAAGGTCTTGTGAGGACTATGTCATTAAAAGCATACATAGTGATCTCTTCACCCTTTTTTATGATCTTGGCTTCTAAAACCGAGCGTTCATCTATGCGGCTTTTGCCTTTGAGCATATTGCCAACAAATTCATCAAGCTCATCCATACTTATATCTGCTAAAAAACCGAGATTTCCCGCATAAATGCCAAGTATCGGTTTGTCGTAGTTAAAAGATCGTCTTACAGCCGATATGAGTGTACCGTCTCCACCAAGTGTCACAAGTGCGTCACACTGCTTACAGAGCAGATCAAACTCCATACCCATCACATCTATCATGGCAGCACTGATAGTATCTATATATACTTCTATGTCGTGTTTATTGAAGATCTTTTTAAGTCTGAAAAAGCTCTCTCTAAGTTCTGGAGTGGAGGGTCTTAAAATAACACCGATTTTTTTTATATGACTGTTTTGCACAATAACTCTTTAAATCTTTTAGATGATTATACACTTTTTTTAGATATAATCGCAAAAATTTTTTAATAGGACTCTATATTTTGAGAACTCATTACTGTACAGACTTAAATGAAGAAAATGTAGGACAAGAGGTTGTTGTAACCGGTTGGGCCAATAGTTATCGTGATCACGGTGGGATTATCTTTATCGATCTGCGTGATAAAACAGGACTTGTTCAACTGACATGTGACCCAGAAGATGGTCCACAAGCACATAAAGTTGCTGATGGTGTTCGCGATGAATTTGTTCTTATCGCAAAGGGAAAAGTTCGTCTTCGTGGTGAAGGGCTTACAAACCCACGTCTTAAAACAGGTACTATCGAGATCATCGTACAAGAGCTTATCATCGAAAACAAATCTGCTCCCATACCTTTTGTGATCGGCGATAAAAATGTCGGTGAAGAAACAAGACTCAAGTACCGCTACCTTGAGCTGAGAGATCCTGAGATGTATGAAGCTTTTCGTCTTCGCTCAAAAGCGGCTATAGCAGCAAGAAATATCCTCGATACAAATGGCTTCTTGGAAGTTGAAACTCCTATTTTGACCAAATCAACTCCAGAAGGAGCTCGTGATTATCTTGTACCGTCTCGTGTACATAATGGTGAATTTTATGCACTTCCACAGTCTCCGCAACTGTTTAAGCAGCTCTTGATGGTTGGTGGGTTTGACCGCTATTTTCAAATAGCAAAATGTTTTCGTGATGAAGACCTGCGTGCGGACAGACAGCCGGAATTTACCCAAATAGATGTTGAGATGAGTTTTTGCGATCAAGAAGATGTAATCAAAATAGCAGAAGATCTGCTAACTGCAATGTTCAAAGCTGCAGATATCGAGATACAACCACCTTTTAACCGCATATCTTACAAAGATGCTATAGAGTGGTACGGTTCAGACAAGCCGGACTTGCGTTATGATCTTAAGATGGTAGATGTTATTGATATTTTTCAAAGATGTGATAACGAGATTTTTACAAATATAGCAAAAAAACCACACACAAATCGCATAAAAGCACTGAAAGTTCCGGGTGCAGACCTTATCTTCTCAAAACGTGAGATGAAAGGTTTTGAAGAGTTTGTACGCAAATTTGGTGCACATGGTCTTGGTTACTTCCAAATGAAAGAGGATGGTCTTAAAGGTCCACTGACAAAATTTTTCTCAGAAGATGACATACAGGCTATTATAGAGAGAACTGAGCTTGAAGTGGGCGATGTCGTTTTCTTTGGCGCAGGCGATAAAAAAACTGTTCTTGACTACATGGGTCGTTTTAGAATTTTCATAGCTGAACATGAAAAAATGAACCTTATCGATGAGAACGCTTTTGAATTTGTTTGGGTTGTTGATTTTCCGATGTTTGAGGTAGAAGATGGTAAAGTAAAAGCCTTACATCATCCGTTTACTATGCCTAAAGATACAGACAAAGAAGATGTTGAGGAGATAGAATCTATCGCATATGATATTGTGCTCAACGGTGTTGAACTCGGTGGTGGGTCTATCCGTATCCACAAAGAGGAAGTGCAAGAAGAGATCTTTAAACTCCTTGGAATCAGCGAAGAGGAAGCTCAAGAAAAATTTGGTTTCTTACTCGATGCTCTTAAATTTGGAGCACCTCCACACGGTGGATTTGCAATAGGTTTTGACAGGCTGATGATGCTTATCACCAAAAAATCCTCTATCCGTGATGTTATAGCTTTCCCTAAAACACAAAAGGCGTCATGTATCTTAACAAAAGCACCTAGTGAAGTTGACAATACACAGCTTAGAGACTTGCATATCCGTCTAAGAGAACAAGTTAAAGCATAAATTATGAAAAAGCTTTTCTTGATCATTGGAGCTCCCGGCTCCGGTAAAACTACAGATGCCGAGCTTATAGCACAAAAAAATGAAAATATCACACACTACTCTACAGGTGATATGCTTCGTGCAGAAGTTGCAAGCGGGAGTGAAATTGGTCAAGAGATAAACAAATATATCTCTAAAGGTGCCATTGTTCCCATAGACATAGCGATCAAAACTATTTTAAATGCTATTAAAAATGCCAAAACTGATGTGGTAGTGATCGATGGTTATCCTAGAAGTGTTGAGCAGATGCAAGAGCTTGACAACTACCTCAAAGATGAAAATGATGTTGAACTCATCAGCGTTATAGAAGTAGAGGTAAGTGAAAATGTAGCACGCCAAAGAGTTCTTGGACGTGCACGTGGTGCTGATGACAACAATGAGGTCTTTAACAACAGAATGAAAATCTACACGCAACCTCTACAGGCTATTAGAGCTTTTTATAATGATAAAAATATTTTAAAAGTGATCAACGGGGAGAGAGATATCGACGCTATAGTCAATGAGATGGAAAGCTTTATAAAATCCAAAATCTAGTGTTGCACTAAACACCGATGGGGTGTTTATGCTACTGCTCTTCTACAAATCCGAAATCTTCTTCACTATCTTTTTGTGCTTCTAGTATATCGTTTATAAGTTCTTTACACTCATCTTCTTCCATATCACCGCTTTTTATATCGGCGAGTACATCTTGAAGATCTGCTTTAAACTCACGAAGCTCTTCGATCTCTTCTTTTGCATCTGCACTGGCCTCTTTGTTGTCGGCAATCTCCGCAAATATTTCATCGAGTCTTTCATCAAGATCCGGAATAACACTCTTTGTAAGAAGTTCTTCTAGCTTTTGTGCTTGTGACATTGTATATCCTATATTTTATTTAAATGAAATGATACTATAATTTTGTATGAATTTTTATACATTGATAATAGGAACCGAAATTTTAAATGCCAGACGGAGTGATAAACACTTTGCATTTGTACAAAAAGAGTTGGCAAAATGCTCCAGAGAGATGTTTGCCTCTTTTATAGTAAAAGATGATGTGGAACTTATAAAAAGAACTTTTCATCTCATAAAAAGTGATCCCAAAGCCGTTATGTTCTCTTTTGGCGGTATAGGCTCAACTCCGGATGATCTCACAAGAGAGATAGCCGCCGATGTTTTTACCTCAAAACCTCTTGTGCGACACAAAAAGTTTGAGCAGGATATCATTGAGAAGTTTGGTGATGCAGCCTATCCCCACAGAATCCACATGTCAGATCTTCCAGAAGGTGCACATCTTCTGCATAACCCCATCAACAATATGTCCGGTTTTTCATTGCAGCAGAGATTTTTTTTCGTTCCTGGTTTCCCCGAGATGTCTCACCCCATGATCTCGCAAGTTATACAAACACATTTTTGTAATGCCCAGAAAAAATACAGGTACACTTTGCTGGCACAAACAAGTGAAAACACGCTTATCACACTGATGCAAAAACTGCCCTCAGAAGTGGAACTTTCCTCTTTGCCTATATTTCAAAACAACAAACCCTCCGTTGAGCTCTCACTGAGTGGCTATAACAAAGAGAAACTCAAACATTATTTTGAACTCTTTTGCAAAGAACTTCAAGAAGCCAAGATAGCCTACAGATTAATATAATTATTTTCCTGCCGATCTATAAAATATCATAACTCAAGGATTTTTCTTATGTTAGTTTGGTTATTGGTACTTTTTTTGCTAATTGTTTGCATATATGTTATCTATAAACTCTCTTTTACTGCAGAAAAAAAAGAGTTTAAAGAAGATACTGAGCATTTTACATTTAAAATATAAGAGAGAAAGTATGACAATCGCAAGGAACAACCACGTTTTTAAAGGGCACAAGACGCTTTTGGGCAGTAGATATGTCACCTATGGAGAGGTTGAACTTCCAACACTCTATGAACTGTTTGCTCAATCCAAAGACGGCTTTGATTGGGGCTATAACGGTTCAGGACCTACGCAACTTGCTTTTTCGATGCTGTATCAATTGACAAACTTAGAGTTTGCAAAAGAGAATGCTTCAAAATTTGCAAACGATGTTATACGCTCCCTTAACTCAAGAGACTGGTTACTTAGTGCAGCAGATGTTTTAGAGTGGATCAACAAACATGGACAAACGCCTCTTGAAAACACTCCACTACTCCAAGAAAATACACCTGTTATCAAAAAAGCCAAAAAAGCCAAAAGAGCAAAAAACAATGTTGTCAAAGATGTTTGTAAGGAACTTGGTATAACACAAAAGCATCTCGCCGAGATACTCGAAGTTCCAGAAGGCACCATAAGCAGTTGGGCAGTAAAAAACGAGATCCCAAGACTTGGTAAAAAAGCGATAGAATTTTATATACAAAATCAAAAAAATCAAAAGATCGTTGATAGTTACAGAAATTTTCAACAACTTTTACAAGTTTCATAAGTTTAGAAGTCAAAATATATTACTATATAGTAAATTATATAATAAGTGGAACATATATGAAGCCAAAAGATGAAGTAACGAGAAGTTTACTGATTGACAGACAGACTTGGGATGAAGCGATGAAGTACTCGCGGGCGCGCTATAAAATGAGCCTCTCTAAAGTGGTTGAGTCTCTTTTACAGGAGTGGCTCGCTAAAGAGAAAAGAAAGCCGCTTGACAACGAAAAGCAAGGGAAGTTTTTTCACTAAAACTACCTTGCATAACTTGTGTTCCTTGGAGAGTTTGCATCATAGTTTAAAAGCTCAAGAACGCTTTTTTTATTCATTTTTCTTGCAAAATCAATGGCATTGAAACCTTTTGAATCTACAGCATCTTGATCAGCACCATGCTTTAGTAAAAGCTTAACGATCTCTACACGACCATAACAGGTTGCTGCCATCAATGAAGTAAAACCACTTTTTCTATGTGTTTTGTTCACATCGACACCCTTACTAAGCAAATACTCAACCATTGTGATATTGTCATATGTGATCGCCATATCAAATATGCTCACACCCTCTTCATCAAAGTCATGTATATCTGCACCGTTTTCTATGAGAAGCATTAAAAGCTCATCATCACAACGGTATCTGAGCGCACATGCAAGGACTGACTCACCATTTTCATTGGCATCATTGAGATCAGCGCCACTTTTTATATATTTTTTTACTGCTAAGAAATCGTTGTTTCTTAAAAATTCTAGCCATTTATTCATGATGGAAGTATATATGAAATCTCATTAGTACTTTTTAAGTATAATTGCATCTATAAATCACTTAAGCGAGAATTCATGAAAATAATCGAAACAACGGATGCTTTTAAAGCACTGATAGAAAACATAAAAACTTCAACTAAGGGCTATAAAGACCCTTTGGCATTTGGTATATGTAGAGTAGATCTAGGTCAACTAAATGTAGAAAAATCTCTTCAGGCAACCTACCCGCTTGTTAACTGGGACGAAAACTTTGGAAGTGCTGCTATCTTTATTCAAGCACTTGCAGAACAGGGTGTAGAAGTTGACTTTACGCAAAATGAAGTTGTTTGCAATATCAATCTGGAGTTTTTAAAAAGCTGTTTAAACGCGTTTACTCCATACGCAGATGAAGCACATGGTGATGCACACAAAAATATTCAGGTAGTTTCTGCTTTATACTCCCAAATCATTAACAATGGAAGTTTTGAAGGTGAGTTTAAAGTAACTTTCATTTTCAATGATGCTGCACTTGAAAGTGTAGAGGCAACATACCTCAAGCTATATGCACTTTCTCAGGCAAAAGTCGCTCTTCGTGAGATCTGCTTGGATGGTGCTTTTGGTGCACTGCCAAATGTAGCATGGTCAAACGGTCAACCAATTGAACTTGACTACTTAAGAGAGTTTGAAATTGAGCTAAAGCTGGCAAATGAATACCCTCATATTGATTTTGTAGATAAATTCCCAAGATTCCTTCAGCACATCATTCCAGCTGACAATACACGTATTTTAGATACTTCCAAAGTACGTTTTGGTGCGCAACTTGCTGCGGGAACAACTGTAATGCCTGGTGCTTCATACATAAACTTCAATGCAGGAACAACCGGACCTGTTATGGTTGAGGGTCGTATTTCAAGTTCTGCCATTGTTGGAAGCGGTAGTGATGTAGGTGGTGGTGCTTCTATCCTTGGAGTTTTAAGCGGTACAGACGGCAACCCTATCTCTATCGGCAAAAACACTCTTTTAGGTGCAAACTCAACATGTGGTATCCCTCTTGGTGACGGTTGTATCATCGATGCAGGTTTAGCTATTCTTGAGGGCACAAAAGTTGGTATCTACCCTGAACAACTAGAAAAGATTCAAGAGGTGAACACAGGTTTAACTATGGAGGGTGAGATCTTTAAAGCAAAAGATCTTGCAGGACTTAACGGTATTCACTTTAGACAAAACTCACTCAACGGTGAGATCACTGCATCTCGCTCAACAAGAGAGATCAAGCTAAACGCGGATCTTCACTAATTTTTTGCATATACCTTCTGTGGTATATGTACCTTTTTAAAATCACTTACTTTCGATTTGTAAACTTCCCTTTACCCCTTTAAGATTATAATTGTTTTATGAGTAAGGAGAAAAGCTATGAATATAACATCAAATATCTCTTCTATTGCAGCGCAGCAAACATTGATGAACACAAATGCAAACAATATTGCAAATGTAAATACTGATGGTTTCATACCTACAGACACGAAAGTGATCAGCACTACTGATAACTCAGTGGGCACTTCTAAGCGTTTGGCAGATGATAACGGATCAGCCAAAAGCCAAACTGACCTTACAAAAGAGATCACCGATCAAATCACAGTGCAAAATGCAACAGCACTCAACGTCACAGCCATCAAAACGCAAGATGAGATGTTTGGCTCGCTTTTAGACATCAAGGCTTAAGATAGGCACAGTTTTTTTGAACACCTCCTTAGAATCCTCTTTCATGCTCTATACTAGGGTTGGCGAATATATCAAGTATCATTTCCAAAGTAACCTCTTTTTCTTTTTTGACAACCTCCACGCCTACCTTTTGTAATTGGGCAAGAGTTATCTCCACATAGTTGTGCCAAGCATCTTGAAGTTCTTGGGTTAAACCCACCTCTACAGATATTATATCTTTTGGAACGATACTTACGACGGTAGTCTCTGCCATAGATTCAGTTAAAGAACAAATTTGCAGCATCTCTGCTATTTCAACCTCATTGGCAGTTTTCTTAATAAGAGTTCCCTCTAAAAACTCATCGCTTGTTTTGACAGTAATATCTCCTATATTTCTACTCTCATCAGAAGCAGTATTTATGATTATAACATCATCAAACTCCTGTAGCAGTGGCATCAATTTAAAGCCAAGTGTCCCTCCATCAACAATCTCAACTTCAGGTGAAAAGCTATAATTTTCTTTTAAATACTTTGCGCCATAAAGACCTATACCCTCATCTTTAAAAAACGCATTACCACTTCCAATGAGTGCTACTCTTTTCTCCATTTTAATTATCCTTTTGATTCAACGCAAAATAGACCTGACCCAATGAGATCCCACCATCGTTTAAAGGTGTCTTGTTCTGAATATAATATTTTCTACCCATCTTATGAAATATTTTTGTTATCTCTGCTACCAATATCTTATTTTGAAATACTCCACCACTCAGCACTACAGGCAACTTTGGATACTGAGAGCTTATATCTATAACTATTTTACTCACAGTTAAGATAAATTTTTTGGCAATATCTGCTTTATTATTCTCTTTGAGTATCTCTAAAATCATTGGAGTATAGTCTATAACTCCATCTTTAATATCATAACTATAAGTAGCTTTTGTTTTTGATTTCAGGCTAACACTCTCAAGTATAAGACCGCTCTCCCCTTCATAGCTTATATTGTCTCTATATCCACTAAGCGCATAGACCCCGTCAAAAACTCTTCCCAAAGAAGATGTCATAGGCGCATTAATGCCTCGCTCATACATTTGATAAAGTGTTTTAATCTCATTTTCATTAAAGAGTTTTCCGTTTATTGACTTCATCTGTAAAATCTCATCAAGGCTGAAAGTATTAAAAAGAAGTGAAAGCGCTACTCTTTTTGGTTCTTTTACTGCCTTTTCACCTCCTAATAGAGAGAGTTCTTTAAAATGACACACCCTCTTATAGGTTTGCGTTGAAGCAAGCATAACCTCTCCACCCCATAAATTACCGTCATCTCCATACCCTGTTCCATCAAAACAAAATGCCAAAACATCTTCATCTAAAGCATACTCTGCCATAGCAGCAAGTGCATGAGCATAATGGTGTTGTAACTCAATCATGGAAACATTAGGATGCTTTAGAGCATACTCTTTTGCAAAGTGTGTTGTTTCGTAGCGTGGATGTTTATCGCATACTATCACTTCTGGTTCAAAATTATAAACTCTTTTAAGTGTAGCGAGTGCTTTGAAAAAGTACTCATTTGACTCGATGGACCCCAAATCACCAATATGAGGAGAGATAATAACATTATCATCAAAAGCTAAAGCAATACTCACCTTTTGATTTGCACCAAGGGCTAAGATCTTCTTAGAAGCTCTTTTTTCAAGATGCATACTATAAGGTGCATACCCTCTTGCCATACGCAATGTAATACGATCATAAAAGGTAGATTGCACGACACTATCATCGCAGGCATTTACTATCTCTCTATTGTAAGTTAAAAGGTGAGATGTAACAAACGGCATCTTTTTAAATATCTCATTCTCATCTAAGATGATAGGCTCACCACTTAGATTTGCACTCGTTGCTACTATTGGAAGGTTCAATTTATGAAGTAAAAGTTCATGAAGCGGAGTATAGGGTAAAAAGACACCTATCCTATCAATGTTTGGTGCTATAAACTCACTTAAAAGTGTATTCTCTTTTTTTGCAACGATCACAATAGGTCTCTCTTTTGAGAGTATCAGTGCTTCATCCTCTTTTTTTAAAGAGGCAAACTTTTTTATGGCGGTGATATTTTTAAACATAACTGCCAGTGGTTTTGTCGGTCTGTGTTTGTTTTTTCTCAAACTTGCGACTGCATCGTTATTGGTCGCATCGCAGACTACATGAAATCCACCAATCCCTTTAATAGCAACAACTTCACCCTCTTTAATGAGTGAACAGATCTTCTCAATCGCTTTTTGTCCATCTTGTTCCTCATCTCCAAAAAGTGAGATGTATTTAAGTTTAGGACCACACCTATAACAAGAGATAGGTTGTGCATGATAGCGTCTGTCATTTGGATTATTATACTCCTTTTGACACTCTTTACACATAGCAAAACTTTTCATTGAAGTATTTTTTCTATCATATGGCAGATTATTTATAATGCTATACCTTGGTCCACAATTTGTACAGTTGATAAACGGGTAGGCATATCTACGATTATTTTTATCTTTCATTTCTGCCAAGCAATCACTACACAAAGAGATATCAGGACTTAACATAGTTGAGATACTGCCAGAGTTTGACTCTATTATCTCAAATGTTGTTCTGTTTTGTAGTTCTATCTGCTCTTTTTCAAGGCTATCTATGCGAGAAAGAGATGGATTGTTTGAGACTAGATCACGTAAAAAAAATTCTATCTCTTTTTCTTTACCTTCTATAATAACAAGCACACCGGAGCCATTATTACTTACAATTCCACCAAGATGGTACTTTGTAGCCAATTGATAGACAAAAGGACGGAAGCCTACACCTTGCACTATTCCTTTTATGGTAAGTTTGAAGCTTTTTTTATTAGAGGAATACTCCGCCGACAACTGCATTCTCCTTGCCTATTGGGTAGTTTTTATTCATAAGAGGCGGCGTCATTTTAAGATTTCGCTGCATTCTTGAAAAGAGTGACTGATTTGCAAAGTGCGTACCACATAACACTATCTCTGTTGCTTTTGTTTTTACTTTTAACTCTTGAAGTATATCATTAAAATAGTCTCCAAAACTCTCAAAAATCGAGTATGCAAGTATAGATGTCTCTACACCTGCCAACTGATAAGAGATAATACTTGCTAAAAACGCAGCATTATCAAAGCGATTGTCACTCACATGCGTATCTATCTGAATACCACCCTTACCGACAAAGCGCATCGCCTCTTTCGTAACACCTCGCATAGACTCATCTTCAATACCAAGTAAAATCGCAACAGCTTCAAAAAGTTTCACAGACTCTTTTTCCTCTAAAGAAGCAAGTTTTGCATAGATATCAGGAAGATTTTTTTCTAAATTTATGATAAGCTTGTCTGAGCCCTCACGCAAAGTCGCTATATCTTCAATTATTTTTGAGCCATCAAACTCTTTTGGTGGGACAACTCTTAAGACATTTTTTCCATCATAGTACAAAAAAGATGGTATCTCATCAAAGTAAGCACCCACACATTTTTTATCAAAGGCATTGTGTTCTGCTATTACGGAGAGAAAAGAGGCTTCATCTTGCAAAAATATCTTTTGATTTTCATGAAACTTCTCCTCTACACCCTCAAGGAGATTTGCTTTGTGTACATGAATAGAGTCAAAATTCTCCATAGTATCAAAAAGCATCTTCTCTCCTCGTGGCAAACCTACATATCCATGTGCTACACTCACTAAAGATTGAGCACTAAAATTGTGTGAAGGAAATGAGAGCCTATGCCCCTCTGCAATAAAAAGATCATCTTTATTTAAAAAGACTCGCATATCACTCTGCATTTTAACTTCTAAATCATAATCCATAAGCATATCAGCATCACAACTCTCATCACACTCCTCATATGCTATATAATCTACACCAAGTCTTTGCAACTCTGCACCTAAAAGCATAGTAAAACCTTCATCAGGATACTTCACATACGATGTATTTACCCCTGTAGCCTCTTTCAGTTCCTCATTTTTAAGTGTAACATTCAGCACTGGTCGCTCAATGCTCAACAGTGCTTGATACTCTTCTGTGATAAGTGAGAGATGGTCTGTAATTTTAGAGGCATTTATCATTAAAAGAATCGAGTCATGGTTAAGCTTGTCTGCTTTATAAAAAATTCTATAGCCAAATGTCGTTTTTACCAACAGTTTTTTATTGTCATTAATAGCCTTGGCAGCTACTTCAAACATTGTTCTAAAACTCCCTGCATCATTTGCATAACGCTCACTCGTCTTGTTGACAAGTCTTACGGGTACACCACACTCATGACAGGAGTTTATCTCATGTGTTTCTCTAAAACCAACATTGTGTTGCTCATCTTGACACTTTGCACACGGTGCTAAAAATTTAAATGACGTATTCACACGTTTATAAGGGTAGGAGCTTACAAAACTGTGATTTCCACCACAGCAACTACAAGAAGTAAATGGATAGTAGTAACGACGTGAGCTTACATCAAAAAGCTCTTTTTGGCAAGATGGACAAAGTCCAACATTTACTGGGTATTCATTCTCTATTTCAGGCAGTTGTGTTGGTTCTCCCTCTATCTCATAATGTTTAGAGGATTTAAAAAAGAGAGATGCCGGCAACTCTTGTGCTATTGCTTCAAGACACTCTTGGAGTTTTTCATGTTCTGATGCAAAAGCACATTTTATGCTGAGCGTATCTTGCTTCACTACTGCATTTATGCCGTATCTTCTTATAATGCTGATAATATAGTTTTTAATATAGTTTCGTGTAAATGGAGTTTCTATCTCTAAGACAAATGCCATTATATACCTTTGAATATTTTAATTTAAATGGAAGGAGTAAGAGGTAAAGCCTAAGCTTTATCCTCTTTAATAAATTTAGAACCACCTACAGCAATAG
Source organism: Sulfurimonas sp. (assembly GCA_026996295.1). Taxonomy (GTDB): domain Bacteria; phylum Campylobacterota; class Campylobacteria; order Campylobacterales; family Sulfurimonadaceae; genus Sulfurimonas. The sequence goes on along the minus strand of JALWLL010000081.1, from coordinate 17,522 downwards.
CAATATCTCCCTCTTTCCAGAAGATAGTGCGCCATATTTGGTAGTAGATGTGAAATGCTACCCATACAAGAAGTAACCACATTGTTAAGTGATGAGATATTCTAACATCCATAATATTAGCACCCGTTGCAGTAGTTCCAACCATCCAAGAAGAAACAACTAGGGTCCAGTCTGTTACAAGGTGCAACATCCATGGCCACCAAGCACCAATAGAGCTATCTCCATGAGGAAATACATGTACATACAATTGTAAGCCAGTAAAAAGCATCCATGCTAATAGAAGATGAAATATTGCAAAATAGACAGTATTAAAGCTATCACTATGCGTTGAATCAAATTTTTTACGACGATTTAGTGTAAGCAAATTTAAAAGAACCTCAAAAAATTCAACAATATTTCTCTTTGTTGGAATAACCTTTTTATAAGGTTTTTCAAAACGAGAAAAGAAAAATAGGTATGCAACTATGATAGATGTTACATCAAATATAATAGCAACAATAAAATGTCCCCACCTATTCCATGCCATCACATATTTATCTACTGCATCCTCAGCTATAAAAGCTTGGTAGTATGGATCTGCAATATACAACCCTGTTATAACCGCTACAATCATTGAGATGATATTCACAAAGTGAATGCTTCTCATCATGCCAGTCATCCGTTTAACTTGTTTGTATCCAGCTTTCATAATAAGCTCCTTTAGATGCTACATTGTGTATCTATTTTATAGACACCGAGCTCTTTACCTTTTGTATCTACTACATGCACAGCACACGCGATACAAGGGTCAAAGCTGTGAATTGTACGGATGATTTCCAAAGGTTGTTCTGGATCTGCTACTTTTGTACCAATCAATGCTGCTTCATAAGCCCCTAAACGTCCTTTATAGTCTCTTGGAGCTGCATTCCATGTAGATGGTACAACTGCTTGGTAGTTAGAGATTTTTCCATCTTCAACTTTCACCCAGTGGCCTAATGCACCACGAGGGGCTTCTGCAAGACCTACACCTTTTGTCTTTTTACTTACTTTATCAAAGTCAAAATCTGTCCAAGTACTATCATCACCAGCTGCAACATTTGCGGCTAACTCATCTACCCACTTCATCATCTCATCAGCCATAAGTTCAGTCTCGATAGCACGAGCAGCAGTACGCCCAATAGTAGAAAAGAGGACTTCTGTTGGTAAATTACCACGTTTTAAGAAATTCGTAACATACTTCGTTATTAATTCATGTCCAGATGCAACACCTATAACCATACGCGCAAGAGGTCCAACTTCCATTCTCTTATCATCATAGATTGGAGACTTAATCCAAGAGTACTTCTCATCTGTTTTAAGATACGCCATACCATCTGCTTTTTTCTCTAGGCCGGTATATTTAGGAATAGTCGTACCTTCATACGGATGTTGAGGGCCTTTGGCATCATACCAAGCGTGTGTAACATCCTCTTCAACTTTTGCCGGATCAAATGGATAGACTTTACTTAAATCTCCATTTAAAACAACACCAGAAGGAAATAAAAGCGCAGACTTGTAAAAACCTGTATCATCAAGACGGAAATCTCCATAGGACATATAGTTCAGCAGACCTCCACCGGTTCCACCGACACCTTTGCCTTTTTTATGGGCAGTAAATGTAGCTGAGCTGTCAGTCGCTTCATCTGCATACATAGTTCCTGCCATATAAACATCTGGAAGATATGCTTGTTTAATAAACTTTGTACTCTCTTTTAAAAGTGTCTTAAAAAGTGCTATACGTGCAGGGTTTTTAATATCTTGAACACAAGTCACACCACCAACTACGATTGATTGAGGGTGTGGGTTTTTTCCACCAAATATAGCTTGCATTTTTGCCATATCTCTTTGAATATCAAGAGCCTTAAGATAGTGAGCAACACCAATTAAGTTCTGTTCAGGTGTAAGTTTATAGTGTTTGTTACCCCAGTAACCATTTCCAAAGATTCCCAGACGACCCTGCTTCACAAACTTAGCAACTCTGTCTTGAATCTCTTTAAACTGTCCGGCACCTTCAATAAAAGGGTTAGTACCAGCAACACCAGCCCATTTTACAGCTTCTTCTGAAGTCTTTTTAGGATCAGCCGAAAGTGCTGAAACCACATCAACAAAGTCAAGTGCATGCAGGTGATAGAAGTGAACTAAGTGATCGTGAACATAAAGTGCACCCTGAATAAGGTTACGAACTATACGAGCATTTTTAGGAATAGTCACATCAAATGCATCTTCAACTGCTTCTATACTTCTTTGGTAGTGTGTACCCGTACACACACCACAGATACGCATTGCTAAAAGACCAGCATCACGAGGATCACGACCTTGAAGAATTGTCTCAATTCCACGAAAGAGTGTAGATGATGTATATGCATCTACAATTGTATTATTTTCATCAATTATTGCTTCAACTCTCAAGTGACCTTCAATTCTAGTAATTGGATCTACTATTATGTGTTTTTTTGCCATTACGCTTCTCCCCCATCTTCTTTTTTACCTGCTAAAATACTTGCTGCAGCATGAATACCAATACCGATACCTGCTGCTGTTAATAGTCCCAAACCAAACTCATCTACAGTTTTTTCAACGCCACCAGTAGGTGCTTTTATGTTTGCATCTGCCATTGGGCGCTCATAAGCATATTTATCCCAAAAATCTGGCTCAGAACAACCGATACAACCACGACCAACACCTACTGGCCAGTTTACACCTTCGTTGTAACGCACGATTGAGCAGTTGTTAAATGTCATTGGACCTTTACATCCAACTTTATAGAGACAGAAGTTGTTTTTAGCACCCTCATCTCCCCACTCTTCAACAAATTCACCAGCATCAAAGTGTGCTCGACGCTCACAATTATCATGAATTCTATAACCAAATGCAAATTTAGGACGAAGTAGTGAATCTAACTCAGGAACTTGACCTGTCAAAATGTAGTGAATAATTACACCAACCATATTTGCAGGGTTAGCTGGACACGCAGGGATATTAATAAGAGGTTTTCCTTTTACAACATCCATAACACCAACTGCACCTGTGGGATTTGGAGATGCCGCTGGAACACCACCAAATGTAGCACAAGAGCCAACTGCAACAATAGCAGCAGCATGTTTACTTATACGCATTAAGTGATCATAGAAAGTTTCACCATGTGCACCAATAGTACCAAATTGACCATTCATACCCATTGGGATTGCTCCCTCTACAAAAAGGAGATACTTATCTTTAAAAGTATGCATTGCATCTTCTAGTTGAGCTTCAGCTTGATGACCAGAAGCAGCCATTATTGTTTCATTAAACTCTAAAGAGATAATATCTAAAAGAATTTCATCAATTTTTGGTCCATCTGAACGAAGCATTGCTTCAGTATTTCCAGCACAGTCTGAAAGCTCAATCCAAATAACAGGAGCTCTGTTCATAAGCAGTGCCGCATCTGCTACTAGTGGCGTAAATGATGCAGGTAACATCAACATCCCTGTTACTGCACTTGCCCACTTCATAAAATCACGACGATTAATCCCCTGATCTTTTAGTAAATCATCTATATCTAAACGATTCCTTGATGGTGTTTGTGTTTTTAATTCCTCAATTCTTGCCTGACATAACTGAAACAGTTTTTCATAATGGGCATCACCTCTATTTGTTTCTACACGTGCACTTTTAGATGTAAAAAGCTTTTTTACACCCTCTATTCTATCCGCCATAGCCAACTCCTCTTTTTTACTTAATGAATAATCATTCACTATGCTACAAAAGAATAACTTAAACAAATATTATTTTTTTTAAATTTAGATTAAACTATCTATTTCTTATATAATTTATGGACTGTATTGGATATTTTAATGAGTTGTACAGACGGAGCAAACATCAAATGTACGAAAAATAAAAACTGCTTCATCTTGAGTAGTTTTCATCATAGCTTTTTGTGCAGGTGTTGGGTTCGTTTTTGTGCTACTTCCAATATTAAACTGGGTAGGTGTAACTATTTTATACTCTTGAATGAGCCCATCTTTAATATCAACCGTATGTAGTAGTGGGCCACGAGGTGCTTCTACAACACCGACTCCTCTTGCCGTAATTTTTGAAATATCTACACTTTTGAGAAACGATTTTTGAGAAATATCTATACCAGACAATAATTCTTTTGCATGTTCAAGCAGTGTGGCAACTTCAAATACTCTTGCCATAACTCTTGTATAAGCACTGTCTTTAAAGCGACGATGCATATTTTTTACTATTTTAAGATTTCCTGCCATAGCTCTGGCTAACGGTCCTGTTTCATAAAAGGCATTTTTGTATTGTGCGTTCTTTGCGTAAGAGGCTTGGTCTGGAGAATAAGTATCCACAGTCGTTACATATTTTGCGTCAATACTAAATGGTCGGGTCTGTTTTAGTTTTGAGGGTTTTGAAAATGTATGTGTACCAATAACTAAGAACCTGTCATAAGCAAAACCTTTTTCATTCATTTTTATGTTCATTAAACTACTTTCAAGATAGGAAAAATCACTTTTAAGAGTATTAAAGTCTTTACATGATTCAAAAGAGAGAAATGCATCAAGCGAAACACCTATAGACTCCTTTTCAAAAAAAGATATAAGTTCATCTACATAAGACTCTGCTTTTAAGAGATCGATATTTGTTGGATCTGCTGTAATTCCACCGGGTATCATATAGGATGAATGAGGCCATTGTCCTGCAAAAACAGCTATCGCCTTAGAAGCTATGCTTGCTGCATAGGCACCCTTTAAAGGTGTTTGTACTTTAGTAGAGTTATTCAACTTAGCAACTTCTGGAATAATTGTCAGATAAATCCACTTAAAATGGTTTTGAATTATCTCCATTACAAGTGTAAATTCTCTAATTATTGTAATTTTTTTACTTAACTCTATAGGATAACCTGCATTTTTATAGGCATCCTCTATGGCACGCACTGTTGCCATTAAATGGGCATGTCCACAAATACCGCAAACTCTTGGGGTAATTACCAAGGCATCTAATGCATTTTTTCCTTTTAAGATAGACTCTATACCACGAAAATGGGGAAATGCAATAGTTGCAAAGTCAACTACATTATCCTTTATATCAAAGAAAATAGATGCTTCACCCTCTATCTGATCAATCAGCTGTTTTGTAATCAATGAGTTTTCCTTCTAATCGTTTAATATGAAATGTTTTTGCAATACCCGCCATCGTCAAGTAACTACGTTTAGCAATTCCAATTGGAACATCCTCAGGAATGGACATATTTGTTTTTGTAGCAAAGAGGTTTTGCCTTGGAAAATCTGGTTCTGTACAACCAAAACATGGTGTTCCAACTCTTGTCTTTGAACTCACCTCATTCCACAGTATTTTATTACAAGAAGAGTGAGTCATTGGAGCACGACACCCTTGTTTATAATAAAGACATCCCTCTTTTTCTCCAAAATCATCAGCATCTACTTTCCACTCGAAGTACTCATTTCTAGTGCATCCATGATGTGCTAAAGTACTATAAAGCTCGATAGGACGATGAAGTTTATTAATCTCAACCTCTCTTCCTTTTGCAATCATATGTAAAGTATATGCCAACCACTCAGGATGTATAGGACAACCAGATATGTTAATAACTTTTGACTCATATTTTAGAAGTGGTCCAGATTTTTCTTGCTCATTAAAAAGCAGACCACTGTTTCTATCAGGAGCACTTGCTTTAAATAATCCTCCAAAACTTGCGCAAGAGCCTAATGCTATAATATGTTTTGTAGATTTTGCATAATACTCTACAATTTTAGAAACTAAAGTATCATTACGCTTCATAAGAGGATCATAAGCTCCCTCAAAGATAAAGATATCACATTCTAAAGTACATGATAAAACAGTATTAAAATTTTGAGTTGACGGGAGCGATGGATGCGATAATATTTCAAATTTATCCAAAAGATTTTTCAAATTTTCAAGATTTAAAAATGAGTGTGTGTTACCATTGCACGTAAGCCCTTGAAACCATATTATAGATGGTTTTTTATCTTGTTTTGAGTGCATTGTAAATATTTTGCGAAATTGATTCTTTATACCATTCTAATGGTTCTGGAAGAATCTTCTCTCCAAAGAGAAAAACCATACCACCAAGATACCCCATAAAGAGCCCAAAAGCAGAAAAAAAGTCTTGATTATGCAGTTCACCACGCTCAACACCATTATCAAAAAACATCATCATCTCTGTTACAAATGCTGACACACACAGCATGCCTTCACACCCATCTTCAAATACTTCACGATTTGACAGGTAAACCCTTAAAAAATACTCTATCATTTCAGGTCTCTCATCTGCCATATTAAAATACATAGAGACTATCTCATAAATTTTTTCTTCTGTAGGAATATCTTTATCATTTATTTCTCGAATGCTTTTACCTAAATACTCTGAAATATACATAATTAATTCTTTTGCAAGTGCATCTTTTGAGGTAAAATAGTTATAGAAGTTCCCGACACTCATGCCAACTTTTTTAGCAATATCCGGAATGGTGGTGATGTAAAAACCTTTTTCTGAAAACAGTTTCAAAGCAGCCAAAATAATACTTACTCTTCTCTCTTGCTTAGTAATCCTAGCCATTAATTGTATCCTATAATTTATAGAAACATTATAGCTTAAAAATTATATATAACATTTGAAAGTAGTTATATTAAAGCCTAAAGAAAGTTTATAAATTTCTTTAAATTTATAAACTGCTTTAATGTACTACAAACCTTATGGCAAAAAGTAAAATGATAGAGATCTACTTAAAATAGTTTTAGTTTTTTGGCTGTAGCAGTTTGTTGAGCAGTGGAATGGTTGAGATGATTTTTACTTTATTTGCCACCATTCCAGCAAGGAGTGTTTCAAAAAGGGTGTTGTAAATCTCTTCATAACTCTCCTCAACATCCATAAAACCATCGATGATAAGTGAAGACAAGCCGTGCATAGTTGCCCAGATGACAATAGCTTGCCTGTAACTGTCTTCTTTTTTGAGTATGCCCTGCTTCTGTCCATCTTCTACTGTTGTTTGAAGCGCTGCAAAACCGCTGCAGTCTTCATCTTTTATACTTAAAAGCTCTTCTCGTATATGTGCATACTTTTTACCAAAGAGCAGTCTGTAAAGATTTGGATTGTTTTTTGCAAACTCAACATAGAGCTTGCCTGTCAAATAGAACCTGTCAATCAGTGCTTTGTTCTTATCATGAAGATAGGGTGTTGTTGCTACATCAAACTTCTCAAACCCTTTTTCTATGATGGTCTCAATAAGGGCATCTTTATTTTTAAAATGCTTATAGATGGCAGAGCGAGAAGTTCCTGTTGCATCTGAGAGCACTTTAAGGGTCAGTTTTTCCACATCCTCTTTGGCTATAAAATCCATAGCAATAGTTATGAACTCCTCTTTGAGGTTCCCGTGATGGTATTCATGTTTAATCATAGTCTAATTTTAACATAACTCAAAAGTAAACAGTGTTTACATTTAAGTTTCTATATGTTAACATTGTTCACATTAAACTTTTAAGGGGTAAATAATGAAAAAAATCATTATATTTATATGTTTGTCTGCAGTGCTATTAGCACAAAGTGGTGAAGAAGTTGCACAGCGGGCATATGAGCAAACATCTGGATATCAAAGCAGCATTTCACAAACGACGATGGTTTTAAAAAATGCCGAGGGAGATACAAACATAAGAAAACTTGAGATACAAAAGCTAGAAGGAGAAGATGGTGACAGATCTTTGCTTGTATTTCTTTATCCAAATGATTTAAAAGATACGAAACTTCTCAGTTATGAAGTGATAGGAGGTGATGATAAGCAGTGGCTCTATCTGCCTGCACTCAAACGAGTAAAGCGGATCAGCTCACGCAATAAATCTGGCTCATTTATGGCGAGTGAGTTTTCTTATGAAGATATAGCTTCGCAAAATTATAAAAACTATAGTTACCCAGAAGATGCAAAGCTAATAACAAAAGATGGAGTGAAATATTTTGAAGTTTTGCGTATTCCAAAAGATAAAAACAGCGGTTATTCAAAGCAAATTATTTATATAGATACAAAAGAGCATTTAGCCCGTTTTGGAGAGTACTTTGATAAACAGGGAAGAGTTTTAAAAAAGATAAGTTTTCAAAACTATGTTTTGCTTCATGGTATTTACAGGGTGCATGAAATAGTGATAAAAAATATGCAAAACCAAAAAGAGAGCACTTTGATTTGGGACAGTGATGCTATAAAAGCCGATCTCTCTAAAAAAGACTTTTCAAAAAGAGTCTTACGATGAAAGTGGTGTTTTTTCTTTTTTGCATTGTCGGTGTTTTGATGGCATTTGAGCAAAAAACAGAGCTTGGACTTTCAGGTATAGCCTATAGCAATTATAGCAATGAGATAGTAGCTGATGGAAGGAGCAAAATCACTTTGGACAATGCTTACTTTCAAACAGATGCCAATGTAGAGTTCTTATATAGTCATGAGTATAAAGAGCGACGTTATTTACTTCTGAATGAACTCTACATTAGCAAAGATTTCGATGCTTACAGCGTGAGTTTAGGTAAAAAAGTGAAGTATTGGGGAGAGCTAGAGGGATTTAATATTGCCGATGTTTACAATCAAAAGAATTATCTCAAAGATCCCTTTGATAAAAGTGCAAAATATGGTACTTTTGGTGCGGATATTTCACGCTATTTTGATGAAAACTCTTTGGAAGTCGGTGCAAAATTTTATGAAGAAGATATAACGCTGCCGACAAATAACACGCCGTATGCACCTCTTCGGCTAGAGTATGATAAAGCACTGCATTTGAGTGATACTAGATACACACCGACACTCTATCTCAAAACAAATCTCGTGAGCAATACGCTCCTTGATAGTGAAACCAGCCTGATTGTACTACACGGGTATGATAACAAACGCAGCTTCATCCCCATCTCTACAACAACACTCTCTCAGTATGCTTACAGAGTAAACAAAGTCCTTCTCTTTTCACATATCATCTATAACGACACCATTTTTAAAACGGAACTCGCTTACACCGATCTACTTGATGATATCAAGATGAGTGACTATACACAACTTAGTGTTGGAGTGGAGCAAAGTTTTTATGAAGTTGTAGGCACTTCTGATATAACGCTTTTTGGGGAGTACTACAGCTATCTTTATAGTGATAACGAGAAGTTGAAAAATGTAGATATTTCAGAGATATATGATAATGATGTTTTTGTCGCTTTGCGAATGAGTTTGAATGATGTCAGAAGCAGTGAGCTTAAAGTCGGCATCTTACAAGATATGCAAAAAGATGAGCAGGTGATAAAGGCAACGCTAAAAACAAGGCTCTATGAGAGTTTTGTTCTTAATGGAGAGTATCTTCAAATAAACAGCTCTACACATAACACACTTCTGAGCCGTTTTGGAAATGCTTCTCGTTTTACACTTGCACTGCATTACACATTTTAGGAGAGAGTGATGCAAAAATATATAGATTTTTTAGACAGCTATAAGTATTTTATTATCATAGGTATTACTCTTTTTGTGGCACTGCTTTCACTTTCTTTAAAAAATTTGGCATTTGAGGGAAGTTATAAAATATGGTTCGATAAAGACTCTAAAATCATCAAAGATTACGAAGCATTTAGAAGCCGATTTAGCGGAGATGATACTTTCATCGTAGCCTTTCGTGATGAGCGGGGTATTTTTAATCCTCACGCAGTATCTACCATACTCGAATTAACACAAAAGTTTCAGAAGCTAGAGGGTGTAAGAAAGGTTGAGAGTCTGAGCAACTATCAATACATTAGCAGCGAAGATGATGACATCATTGTAGAGGATTTTTTATATGGTGATGAAAACCTTACACAAAAAAGCTCATTGGCACTCAAAGACAAGCTCATTCTTAACCAACTCATCTCAAAAGACGCTAAAACAACTATGTTGGCACTCTCTTTGAGTGATAAACTAGGAAGCGATGAAGCGGTGAATATTGCTGTTTTTCAAAAGCTGCAAAAAATTCTCAAAGAGGCGTCACAAAAAAGCGGTTATAAGTTCTACATTACAGGTATCCCCGCCGTTACTGCTTCGCTTGTTACCATCTCACAAAGTGATGCTATGGTGTTAATGCCGCTTGCTGTTGTGATGGTAGTAGCGTTTTTATTTTTAATATTTAGAAGTTTTTTTGGTGTGTTAGTACCCTCTGTCGTTGTTGTTTTTACTTTTTTAAGTGTGCTTAGTTTGCAGATGCTTTTAGGGTATAAGCTCAATAATTTTACGGTAAATATCCCCTCATTTATCACCGCCATTGCCATAGCCGATGCGATGCACCTCTATCTGGCATGGGTCTATTATAAGCGCAGAGGCTCTGAGACAAAAGAGGCACTCACGCAGGCACTCAGCTCAAATATCGTGCCGATGGCACTGACCTCTTTTACAACAGCGGTTGGATTTGCAACGCTTGGAGTAAGCAAGATAGAGCCTGTCTCTACACTAGGCATTGCCATCACAAGTGGAGCAGTTTTAGCATTTTTGTTAAGTATCACTTTGGTGCCTGCCATTATACTAACACGCAAGAGAGACTATAAAGTCAAAGCGGTGCAGATACTTAACTTCGCCCATATTCAGGGCTATGGAGCATTTATACAAAGACATGATAAAAAAATAGTGCTCTGTTTTGCAGTTATGATAGTCCTTGTTTCTCTCGGACTTTTTCATCTCAAAGTAGATAGTAACTCTATCAAATACTTCTCTAAAGACACTATAGTACGAAGCGGAGCGGGGTTTATAGAAAAAAATCTCACCGGCAGTATGCGTTATGAGATCATCTTGGATTCTGGAAAAAAAGAGGGTGTGAAAGATCCGAAATTTTTAGAGTCTATCGTAGAATTTGAAAAGGTATTTAAAAACAGATTTACCAATGTACGTTTTACTACTTCACTCAAAGATATAGTACAAAGGATGCAAAAGGTACTCAATCCCGATGCAAAAACAGCACTTCCAGATGATAAAAAGTTAGTTGCGCAGTATCTTCTACTTTACTCCATGAGCTTACCGCAAGGCATGGAGCTCAACGACAAGATGGACACACAAGAGCGATACCTGCGTTTAACCATAAACACGAACATCGTCGATACTTCCAAAGATTTGGCAATGATAGAGTGGATAAAAAATTATTGGAAAAAAGAAACGCCATACAGTGCTGCTGTGCAAGGACAAACGGCAATATTTGCCTATATGCAGTCCAGTGTAACCGAGACACTTATACTCTCTATCTCTATGACCTTGGCAATCGTTGCGTTTACAATGTTGCTTATTTTTAAAAATCTTAAAATGTTGTGGCTCTTTTTACTCCCAAATATTGCACCCATCATTGTTGTAGGTGGAATCATGGGGTATTTGGGCATTAGTGTAGATATTGGGGTGGCGATATCTGCTGCGGTTATTTTAGGCATCGCGGTGGATGATAGCATCCATTTTTTTAGCAAGTATTTTGAGTCTATCAAGGTACGAAATTTTGAAGAGAGTATAGACTACATTATCAGTCATAGCGGCAATGCCATGATACTCACAACCCTCATCCTCTCTGTCACTTTTGCCATCTTTGGTGTGAGTAGTTTTGTGCCAAATGTAAACTTCGCAATAGTTACGGTGAGTGCTTTAAACATTGCGCTTTTATTTGACTTGGTGTTGTTGCCTGCATTGCTTAGTCTGTTTTTTCAAAAACAAAATAAGGAACAGAACAATGGAAAAGACAATGAACTTCATACTTACAGTTGATAGCCTCATTTTTACAATACTAGGGTTGATTCATTTTTATTGGGCTGCTGGTGGAAAGGTTGGTCTAGATAAGGCACTTCCAACAACTACACAAGAGGTAAAAATTTTCTACCCTGGAAAGTTTTTGACTATGATTGTCGGATTTGTTTTACTCTTCTTTGCCTATATAGTTTTACGAGCACAAGAGAGTATTTTTATATTATCTGTTTTATTTGCTATGAGGGCAGTAGGTGATTTTCATTATGTAGGCTTTTTCAAAAAAATCAAATCTACTCCATTTGCTATTTACGATGCAAACTATTTTTCTCCTTTATGCTTATATCTATCGCTATCATTGGCTTTTATAGCTTATAATGTTTAAACAAAAAGGAACTTTATGACAGCTACTTTAAAAAAGAAAATCATCGAAGTCTGTGATGAAAAGATAGAAGCCAAAAGCTATGAAGATCAAAGAGATAGTGCAAAATGATTAAATCATTAGATATAAAAGAGCTTTTTAGTAGTGTCTTGGGCGATGCATTTCATGAATATGAACTACCTCCTCCAAGTTTTACTATTATGCAGTGTGAAATCATTGCTTTTGATAAAGAAAAAGAAACACTCACTACAAAAATACCTGTTTTAAAAGAGTGGCTCAATCCATACTCTACTATGCAAGGTGGTATGATAATCGCAGCTATCGACAATGCTCTTGGACCACTTAGTTTGCTGATTGCACCAAAAAACATGACTCGCAATATAGAGTCTAAACTCATAAAAGCCATAACTATGGATGTGAAGTATATTTATGTAACGGCATCACTGTATGAAGCAAAAAAAAGAAGACTTATTTTTGATGTTCTTGTAAAAGATGTAGAAGAAAATCTTTATGCAACTGCTCGTGTGACTAATTATATTATATAATTAAATCATCAATATACTTGGAGTGAGAGATGCAACTAAAACATGTAGTCCCATGGGGAAGAAATCTGAAAGAGTATCGGGAGATGGGACTCTTTAGTGATGCAGATAAAGAAAAAAAGATACTTGGATGTGGAGATGGACCCGCTAGTGTAAACAGTGAACTCACAAAAGCAGGTGTAGATATCATCTCTATAGACCCCATATATGAGTTTACTCAAGAGCAGATTCAAAAACGTGTACAAGAGACTTCTCATGTTGTGGCAAAGCAACTCAGAGATAATAAAGATAATTTTGTATGGAAGAATATCAAAGATATTGAGAGTCTTATAAAGTTGCGCCTAAATGCGATGGATGAGTTTTTGATAGATTATGAAGATGGCAAGAGAAGTGGACGATATCAACATCAAGAACTTCCAAGACTAAGCTTCAAAGAGAAAAAGTTTGACCTTGCTTGGAGTTCGCATTTTTTGTTTTTGTATAGCGAGCATTTTGATGCAGAGTTTCATCTAAATGCCATCAAAGAGATGCTTCGCGTGGCAAATGAGGTTCGCATCTTCCCCCTGCTTGACTTAAACAATGCAAGATCAACACACCTTGATGCTGTTTTGGAGTATGTTGCCAAAAAAGGCTATACTTATGAGATACTAAAAAGTGACTATGAGTTTCAAAGAGGGGCAAATGAGGTGTTAAAAATATGGAGTTGAACCATTATCTACAAGTAACAGAGATAGTAGATTTCTCAAATGAAGAGCTACTAAAATTTGCTAACAAACTTGCAAAAAACTGCAAAAATGACACTGAAATAGCCAAAAAGTGCTTTGAATTTGTTCGAGATGAAATTCGGCACAGTGGAGACTTCCAAGATAACATAACCACTTGTAAAGCGAGTGAAGTGTTACAACATAAAACGGGCTGGTGTTATGCCAAAGCGATTTTACTTGCAGCGCTACTGCGTGCAAACAGCATCCCTGCTGCGTTTTGTTATCAACGACTTTCTTGTAGTGAATATGAAGAGGGAATTTACTGTCTTCATGGACTTAATGCTGTATATCTTAAAGCGTATGGATGGTATAAAATCGATGCACGGGGAAACAAGGAAGGTGTAGATGCCCAGTTTACACCACCCGTTGAGAAGCTTGCATTTACTCCACAAGAAAATGAGTATGATATAAAACAGCTTTATGCAGACCCACTTCCAGAAGTGATACAAGCTTTACAAAACAACAGATGCTATGCCGATATGGTGGCAAACTTTCCAGATATAAAAGAGTAAAAATGGCACACGTAAAACTATATGGTTTGAAAAAAAACTTAGAGAGTATGAAACTCAAAATCTATCAAATAGATGCATTTGCTAAAAATATTTTTGAAGGAAACCCTGCTGCTGTAATACCACTAGAAGAGTGGATAGATGATACACTTATGCAAAAAATTGCTGAGGAAAATAATCTCTCAGAAACAGCTTACTTTGTAAAAGAAAATGAAGCATATCATATTCGATGGTTTACTCCAAATGCAGAAGTAGCTATGTGTGGACACGCAACACTTGCAAGTGCATATGTGCTTTTTGAGATTATAGGTATAAATCAAGAAGAGATAGTGTTTTATTCAAAAAGTGGAATTCTACGTGTTGCAAGAGATGGTGAAAAATTTACTATGGATTTTCCACTCCAAAAGATTACTCAATGTGAAATACCACAAGATATTTTAGAGGCTTTTCAAGATATACCGATAGCATGTTATAAATCTATGGACTATCTTGTGGTGTTTGATAGTGAAGAGTATATTCAAAATCTTGCACCAAATTTAGAAGCACTTAAAAAGCTTGACGCAAGAGGTGTGATTATTACTTCACTCTCAAAAAAGTATGATTTCGTTACACGCTTTTTTGCACCAAAATATGGCATAGACGAAGATCCCGTTACCGGTTCTGCATTTACACAGTTAGTCCCGTATTATATAAATGTTCTTAAAAAACGGAAGTTTCATGCAAAACAGATTTCTCTCAGAGGTGGAGAAGTGTTTTGTAAGGTTGATGGTGAGAGAGTTGAGATATCTGGATATGGAGTGAAGTATTTAGAAGGGGAAATTGAGCTATAAAATAGATTTATGCCAAATAACAGTAAAAGCATTTACAGCCTCAATCCACTCTTTAGTCATTATTTTCACCTATGATAGAGTGTCAAAGAGATAAGCATCGAAAAAATTCTCTTCCAAAATTTCTGCTACTCTTAAGCAGTTTACTCCAATATTAAGCATATCAAAAATGTTTGCTTCTGCTATTTTTTTTGTTTTAGCTCCAGTTGCATCAGTAATAAGTGCAACCTTGTATCCAAGAGCTATACCATCAAAAACAGTGGCACGGATGCAGTTTGGGTACTGTATGCCACACACAATAAGCTTCCCTACTCTCAATCGCCTTAACATAAAATCTAATTCAGTTTGCATAAATCCACTAAATCTATTTTTAATAATTTTATATTCACCCTCAAGAGGTGTTAGCTCTGAAATGACTTTACTTCCCTCTGTATTTGGCACACAGTAGGGATTTTGTAAAAAATCTTTTAAACGAGTATGTTCTATGTCACTACCATCTGCTCTGTACTCTCGAATGATGTGAAACACAGGGAGATTCTTATCTCTAAAGATTTGAAGTACTTTTTCAATATTATTTACAACATCTACTGCACCTGCAACGCATTGCGGTGCATCAGGTAGTACAAAATCATTTTGCATATCTATAATAAGGAGTGCTTTATTTTTCATTGTTTTCTTTTTGTGCTGCAAAACGAAGTCTCACATAATCCACAACCCATCCATTTTCTTGAGTAAAAAGTTTTGGTTTAAGTATGTTCTCTACTTCCTTCTTAAAACTCTCTTTTTTTGAAGTTGGCACATTTTGCATGATTCCATTGGCAAATATATCTAACCACTCTTTTATATCTCCTATAGGTGTTGGACGATCAATAATCTCTATATAGTGAACACAAAAACCATCCTCTTCTAAAAGTTTGGCATACTCCTCTTTTTTAGGAAAAAACCAAGGATTTAGAAACTCTCCATACTCAGGATGTCTCTCAAACACTGTTTGCATAGCTTCTTGTAAGCTTTGTATATTCCCACAGCCTCCAAACTCTCCGATAAACCTTCCATCTGCTTTGAGTGCTTGTTTGACATTTTTAATGGCTAATCTTGCATCCGTAACCCAATGAAGCACAGCGTTTGAAAAGACAGCATCAAACTCATTATAAAATTCTAATTGTGTAGCACTCATTACAGAAGCTTTGAGTCCTTTTTTCTTACTTTTTGCAACCATATCAGGACTCAAATCGACAGCTATGACTTGTGATCCATACTTCTGTATCTCCACTGAAAGTGTTCCATCTCCACACCCTAAGTCTAAAATCTTCTCATCTTTTTTTGGTGCTAGTAAATTTATGACAGGTAATCCAAGTTTTGAAACAAAGTCTGCATTTTTATTATACTCATTAGCATTCCATTGGTTTGATTCTTTCATTGTAAAACTCCTTTTTTATAGGAGCAATTTTACATGAATAGCTAGTACTAGAGGTACAAGAAAAGTGATACATGGTATAAGAATTTTACTTATTAGTATCTTGTTCTCTAAACTCTTTAGGTGTAAGACTATACTCTTTTTTAAACTGAGATATAAACCAAGACACTGTAGAGTACCCACACTCTGTTGCTATCTCAGAGATATTTTTATCGGAGTTCTTAAGCAAAAGTACTGCTTTTTGAACTCTTTTTGTATCTAGCCATATTTTTGGTGTAGAGTTTGTATATTTTTTGATGTATCTACGAAGTTGATTTGGTGTTAAACGCGATACTCTGCACATATCTTCTATGTTTTCTATCATATCTATGTTGGATTCTAAAATATGTAAGGTTCTTGCCTCAGTTTTATTTAGGATGGCATTTAAAAAGGAGTGAAAATTTGCAGGAGATAAACGCAAGGTCTGTAAAAATATCTCTTCAACCTTTAGTTTTAAGAGTTGTGTTGAAAAACTTTTCTCTAAATACTCTTCAAATTGTATGATGTTTTCTAGAAAATATTTATCACTGGCATAACTTATCTGAAGCGAGTTTTGTTCCTCAGTAGTAGTTAATTGAAGTTTATATTTTTTTATAAATTCTAAAACAAAGGCATCATCAAAGTAAAGGATCATAGATTTATATCGTGAATCTTTTGTCATACGTTCGCTCATATAGTAGTTATTTTGTGTCAAAAAACACAATTCTTTTGCATTTATTGTAAGATTTTCATTTGTAGTATGAATAATTTTTGAACCCTCGATCAGGATATTCATACTGTGCATAGTATTTCTTGCATCAACAAAGTCGTTTTGTGTTTTTGTAATAGAGTGTAAACATAGAAGTGTATCTATTTGTGTCAGATTTTTATAGTTGTATTCTAAAAAATAGTTTGGAACGACGTAAGTCATAAAATCAGTACTCCTCTTTTATATTTTAATAGGCAAATAGTAACTCAATGCAAATAAACCCAGTGCATAAACGCAAGTACATCTCCGTTTAAAATGCTGAGTTTTGGAAGTGAAGCGTTTGTGAGTGCTTTTTCTGTTTTAATTTCACTCATACAAATGAAAAAGAAGTATTAAAAGGTTTGGAAGAGATCGCTAAAATATTATCAATATCCCAATTACTATTGATAATTTTAAAGTGGCTAAATCATTAGCGCCGTTTCTTCAAAATCGAAGTCACGGCTGAAATATAACATTATCTATTTCCAACAAGTACACACATATCTACAAGACGAGAGCTGTAACCCCACTCATTGTCATACCATGCAAGAACCTTTACGGTGTTACCATTAACCAC
>JALWLL010000080.1 GCA_026996295.1 Sulfurimonas sp. | reverse complement strand
TACTCTTAGCAGCATCAGTTGGTGGTTTTTTAGTATGGAACTGGGATAAGGCAAAAATATTTATGGGAGATGTCGGGAGTACACTTTTAGGTTATAATGTAGCTGTTTTTAGTCTCTATTATCAAAACGAGGGTACTTCCATACTTGTTTGGTTTATTCTTTTTGGGGTCTTTTTCTTTGATGCGACATTAACACTTCTGAGACGCTTTAAAAATGGCGAGAAGCTCTCTGAAGCACATAAAAAACATGCTTATCAAAGGTTAACCCAGTTTGGTTGGAGCCATGAAAAAGTTGTCCTTTTTTCCATTGCCCTCAATTGTGTATTGTTTTTTTTGCTTTATATGAGTGCAAACGTTTTCATAGCAGCTGTATTGGCTGTGATTTTACTTTATAGTGTGATAAAATATGTTGATAAAAAAAAGGCTTTTGAGTGATTTACCTGGATAAACGGATACTTAATTTTTTAGTAATTATCATACTTACCTTTATCACTTTTTGGTGGACATTTAGTATATTTCACAAACCTTTTGATCTTAGTGTGGTGTTGATCGTCATTGGGGTGCGCATCTTGGCTTCAGTAGTCTTTTTTAAAGACTATTCACTAAGTTGGTCAAAAGTATCTCAAAAAACCTTTCTCACAAAAAGTTTTGTGTATATCTTTGCTTTTATGATCTATATGCCGTTTTACTATACTCAGTATAGAATTTTTTTCATGGCATCGGAACTTTTCTTATATCTCTTTGTCATTAATTTTTTGATGTATGCTTATTATTATGTTGTCAATATGAGTAGTATTAAAAAAACAAAAAATGCTGTGATATTTGGGGCAGGTAAGGCGGGAGTCAAACTAGAGTCCGAGTTTGCCGACTCACAATATGCAGTCAAATATTTTGTGGATGATGATAAAGTGCTTCAAAATCGATCGATCGATTCCATAAGGGTAATCTCACGTGAGAAACTCAAAAAAGTTGCTTTATACGGAAAATTTGATCTTTTGGTTATAGCTATCCCCTCAGCTTCTCCGGAAGTTGTACAAAATATATATGATGATATGCGTTTTTATTTTAACGAGGTGCAGGTGTTGCCCTCTTTGGATAATATTCTTCATTCTCAAGACTTCTTTGGACAACTTAAAGAGATTTCGGTAGAGGATCTTTTAGCACGCCATCCAAAAGATTTGGACAAACAAAAAATTGCATCTTTTATAAAAAACAAAACCGTTATGGTAACGGGTGCAGGTGGCAGCATAGGGAGTGAGATCACCCGCCAATGTGAAAAATTTGGTGCAAGTAAACTTATACTCGTTGATAACTGTGAGTACAATCTCTATAAAATCAGTGAAGAGATTAAAAAAACAACAACAGTTCTAGCGATGAAAAATGTTGTTGAGAGAGACTCTTTGCGGGAGGTTTTTGAAAAACATCAGCCACAGATCGTTATTCATGCTGCGGCTTATAAACATGTTCCTCTTGTTGAAGAGAATATACACGAGGGGATTGTAAATAATATCGTCGGTACTAAAAATGTTGTGGATCTTTCCATAGAACAGGGTGTTGAAAAATTTATTATGATATCAACAGACAAAGCTGTAAGACCGACAAATGTAATGGGAACAACAAAACGTATTTGTGAACTTTATGCTCAAAACTCCAATGGGCATGGCACAGATATAGTTGCCGTGCGTTTTGGGAATGTTCTTGGAAGCAGTGGCAGCGTTATTCCCAAGTTCAAATCACAAATTGAAAAAGGGGAAAATATTACGGTAACGCATCCGGATATAACTCGCTACTTTATGCTTATTCCAGAAGCATGTGAGCTTGTACTTCAAGCAGGAGCCATAGGTAGTGGCGGTGAGATCTTTATTCTTGACATGGGTGAACCTATTAAGATTGTGGATCTTGCACAAAAGATGATTGATCTTAGTGGAAGAGATGATATCTCAATAGAGTATACAGGACTGCGTCCCGGAGAAAAACTTTATGAAGAGTTACTTATAGATGAGAGTGACGCCAAAACTGAGTATGATTCTATAACCGTAGCAAAGAGAACACACTATGACATTCAAAAGCTCAATCAAGATATTGAGGAGCTTTTACAAACACAGGACAAACTCAATAAACTCAAAGATATAGTACCGGAATTCAATCATCAAAAAAATAGATAGATTTATGTTTATTTTTAACAATTTATATTATAATAGCTTTTATTATATTAAAAAGGGTTTTGATGAAAGTTTTTGTTTTAGTGAGTTTACTCGCGAGTTTGGCTTTGGCAAGTGTTGATATTAACAGTGCAAATACAAAAGAATTGAGTTCTTTAAAAGGTATTGGAGTAAAAAAAGCGGCTGCCATTATTGCTTATAGAGAGAAGCACTGTTTTAAAAGTGTTGATGAATTAGTAAACGTAAAAGGTATATCTTTAAAAATTATGGAAAAAAATAGAGGTAATCTTACTGCTAAAGGGTGTAAACATTAGCGAGCAAGAGTATCTGCTATTTTAAAATTAAGCTTGGAAAATAGGTGTGAAGTGTTACTGCTGTTTGGGCAGAAAGTTTTTTGAGTAACTTGTCAAACTTATCCTCTTTATTCCATAAAGGTTTACTGACATGACTGAGTTGCATAAGTCTTTTTTTTGCATCATACGCAACACCTACGCTGTCAATCAAGCCGACATCTTTTGCCTGAGAAGCTGTAAAAATATGTGCATTTGCAAAGGTGTCCCGTTTTTTCAGATCTAGGCCTCGGGCATCTGCAACATCTTTGGTGAACATATCATAAGTGCCTTGTATTACTTTGTTGAGTTCATTGATTTCATATGTTTTCCATGGCCTGTCCGGTGTGCCGATTTGTTTATATTTACCCGCTTGAACCACTTGTGATTTGACCCCGATTTTCTCCATCAGTTCACTCACATCGGCACCTTGCATTATCACACCTATACTTCCAACCATAGAACCCGGATTGGCAATGATCTCATCAGCCCATATACTTGCATAGTAGCTACCGCTGGCAATGGTCCCGGCAGCATAGACAACAACAGGTTTTTTCTGCTTGAGTCTTTTTATGGCATAAGCGATCTCAACTGAAGGAGCTACAGCACCTCCCGGGGAGTCAACAACTAAAAGCACCCCTTTTATGTGGTCGTTTTTAGAAGCTGCATCAATTTGCTCCAACACTTCACTCACTTCCATGATAGGACCAACCAAAGAGATACTTTGCAGATTGTTTGGCGTTAAGTCTTGCTCGGCCGCAGGTGCGAAAATAAGAAAGAGTATCAGTACGAACAGCATAGCTTTAAAGTTATTTTGTATAAATTTTAAACTAAGCGTTATCGGGGAAAACAGCTTTTTTATAAATTCCATTTTAGTTATCCTTTACGAGTTCACCGTTAATAAAAACTTTTGAAATATTATACCTATGAAGTATTAAATGAAGAACCAATTCTTCATTTGGTTCGTTTTGTAAATCTATTACTAACATATCCGCATTTTTACCCTCTTTGATCTCACCAGTATTGAGACCAAGTGCTTTAGCAGCATCAGAAGTGATACCTCTAAAAAGAGCTTTTGCAAACTTTAACAACGGTGCATCACTATGCATAAACAAGGAGATTTTTATCTCTTCAAAAAGATCAAGTTTATAGTTGGAACTCAGACCGTCAGTAGCTACTATCCAGTTTATATTTTTTTCATTGAGTGCTTTTATGTTGAGTGTTTTATTGCCTAAAAGTCTGTTAGATATTGGGCAGTGAATAATAGTATGCTTATGTTTTGCAATGATCTCTCGCTCTTGCTCAGTTGTTTGTACAGCATGAGTGAAAAGCGTCGGTATATCATGGAAGTGTTCTAAAAATTCACAAGAGTCACTTACAGAAGTATCTTGATTTAAAAGTTTTTCAAAAAAATCTTTAAACTCACCTTCACTTGTATCCAACCATTCTCTTTCAGCCTTGCTTTCCATAAAATGAGCAGTAAGTTTCATTTTTTCATTTTTGACAATTTCTAAAGCTTTTTTAATGAGGATCGGATGCACAGAATAGGGTGAGTGAATAGCTACAGCAGGATAAAAACCTTTTCTTTTAATGGCTTTAGAAGCATCAAGTCGTGCAAGAAAATCACCAAATAGTGCATCGGCCATAACGGCTTGAGAACCTATAAGCTCATTGAAAAAAACAACATTTTGTTTGGCGTCTTTACACGCTTCAAGGTCCATTCCATGGGAGCTTATAGCACCAAAAGATGTGATACCGGATTCAAGCATAGCATCTATGGCTTGTGATATACACTCTTTTTGACATCCTGTTATGAGGTTTTCTCTGTTTTCAATCACACTGTAAAGCCAGTTGATAAAGTCTCCATAAGAGAGTTCGGTTTTATTTGCACTGAACTCTAGGTGAACATGAGCATTGATAAGTCCCGGGATGATTAAAGAATTGTTTTCTAAAACTTCCACTGGGGCATCAGGGAACTGCTCTTGTAGCTTGTGCAAGGGTGCAATTTTTTGTATGGTGCTCTCAAAAGCGATAGCTTGGTCGCAAAGGAGCTTATCGGGGGTCAATATGTATGAGGGTTGTATTATTTTCATTATTGTGTCTTTAGTAAATGGAATTTTTAAAATTTAAAATAGATTATGCTTTATTTTGCTAGAATAAGCCCTTAAAAGATTTAAATATTTTATAAAAAAGGTCTAAAATGAAGATAGTGGTTATCCAGGGTCCAAATTTAAATATGTTGGGGATTCGTGAGCAACAGGTTTATGGTCCGATGAAGCTTGAGCAGATTCATGCTCAGATGAAAGAGTTTGCAACGCAAAACGGCATAGAAGTTGAGTTTTTTCAAAGTAATTTAGAGGGTGAAATCGTAGATAAAGTTCAAGAGTGTTATGGTGAAGCACAGGGAATCATTATCAATGCAGCAGCGTACACACATACTTCTATTGCTATTCGTGATGCAATTTCTGCTGTAAATATTCCGACTATTGAAGTGCATATCTCCAATATTCACCGTCGTGAAGAGTTTAGAAAAACAAATATGATCGCACCTGTTTGTTCTTCATCCATCGTTGGTTTTGGACCTTTTGGATACCACTTGGCTATGGTTGGGATGTTACAGATCATGAATGAGATCAAAGCAGCTCAGGAAGCTCAGGCACAAGCACAGCAGGCAACACAAGTTCAATAAAATGTATATAAAATGTAAGTTAAATGAAAGTCTGACAACTTTTAAAGGCTTACATTTTGGATATAAAAAAAAACAAAAAAGTTTGCATAGGTATCGCTCAACTATCGGTATCGGTGGAAATATTGGTGATGTAAAACGACGCTTTGAACATCTGTTTATTTTTTTAAAAAAAGATAAAAGAGTTGAACTACTGCAAACATCGTTGATTTTAAAAAATCCTCCTTTTGGTTATTTGGAGCAGGAAGATTTTTTTAATTCAATCATTGTCGTACAAACAAGTATGCAACCAAAAGTTTTTTTGGACTACCTGATGAGATTAGAAAAAAAATTTGCGAGGCAAAGAAGTTTT
The DNA here is from genome assembly GCA_026996295.1 of Sulfurimonas sp. Taxonomy (GTDB): domain Bacteria; phylum Campylobacterota; class Campylobacteria; order Campylobacterales; family Sulfurimonadaceae; genus Sulfurimonas. The sequence continues at coordinate 6,527 of JALWLL010000080.1, read as the reverse complement.
GCGGATGCACCAAGGACACTAGATTTGGATATTATATTTTTTGACAATAGAGTTGTTAAAACGCCGACACTTCAAATACCCCATATCGCATGGCACACACGTGAGAGTGTTCTTATACCTTTGATGGATATTGTACAATGAAGATCTTAACCTTTAGCGGTAAAACACCATCTGAAGCACTTAAAAAAGCAAAGTTTGAAGTCGGTGATGAGGGTATGCTTATCGAAACGAGAGAGATCCAAAAAAAAGCATTGGGGCGTGAAGCGCTGTATGAGATAGTGATCGGCATAGAAGATAATGACAAGCACAAAACATACAAAAAGGTAAACAAACCTTTACAGGAACAAAAACCTCTTACTTCTCAGAGTGAAGAGGTACTTTACGATATCTCAAATGCAGCAAAACAGATATCCAAAATAGCAAATGTTACAGATACTTTTGAAGATTTTTCAATCTCGCAACAAACATCAAAGCCAAAGAGTGCCTCTTTGGAACCCAAAGAGCTAAAAGAGATCAAATCTGAGATCTCAAAACTTGGCGATAAAGTAAAACTGATTCAAAATATGTTCTGGAGTGAAAAATCACCAACTCTTGAAAACCAAATCCCACCCGAGTTTGCCGAAATTTACCGTTTGGCTTCTCAAAGCGGAATGAATAAAGAACACTTAGACTCTATCATGCAAATGACACTAGAGCATATGCCCCTGCGGATGAGAGAAAATTCTGCAACAGTGAAGCGTTACTTCCAAACATTACTACGAAAAATGGTTCCTATACGACTTGAAACAATGCCTAATGTAGGGACAAAAAAAGTGATGATGCTGGTGGGTCCTACCGGTGTTGGAAAGACCACTTCCATCGCCAAACTTGCTGCTCGATACTCCTTTTTGATGCAAAAAAAGTATAAAGTCGGTTTAGTGGTACTAGACACATACAGAATTGGTGCGGTTGAGCAGCTGATGCAATATGCAAGGATGATGAAACTCGGTATAGAAACAGTTGTAGATCCTCCGGAGTTTGCAAGTGCACTTAATTCACTGAGATATTGTGATTATATACTGATAGATACTATGGGTTCAAGTCCTTATGATAAGAACAAGATAGAAAAAATTTATGAATGTCTCGAAGCTAATGATACAGAGTATAACATTGATGTGGTTTTAGTGATGCCAAGCTCCATAAAATATGAAGATCTGAAGGTGACATACGATAATTTTTCAAGCTTAAATGTAGATACCATGATGTTTACGAAACTTGATGAGACTCGAGGTTTTGGTAATATCTTTTCACTCGCATATGAGACCAAAAAGCCAATAAGTTATTTTTCAGTAGGGCAAGAGGTTCCAGAAGATCTTGTTCGTGCGAGCAGTGATTTTTTAGTAGAGTGTTTACTTAATGGTTTCAATCGGAGTAAAGCATGATAGGTAATCAGGCGCAAAAACTTGAAGAACTTGTTGCTTCAAGTGCTCAAAAAAGATCAAAAAAAACTAGATTTATTGCGATCACCAGTGGAAAAGGTGGCGTTGGTAAAAGTACTATCAGTTCTAACCTTGCTTATGTCCTTGCACAAAGTGGGCTCAATGTCGGTATATTTGATGCGGATATCGGTCTTGCAAACCTCGATGTTATGTTCAATGTTAAGATCAAAAAAAACATTTTACATGTCTTAAAGGGTGAAGCAACAGTTTCAGAGATATTGATTCCAATTACAAGAAACCTTATTCTTATCCCCGGTGAAAGTGGTGATGAGATCCTTAAATATTCAGATATGGCACTTTTTGAACGCTTTATGGAAGAAGCAAAGGTACTTGACAAGCTTGATGTGATGATCATTGACACAGGGGCTGGAATAGGGGAGCATATACAGATGTTTTTAAATGCGGCTGATGATGTTATTGTTGTTACTGTTCCTGATCCTGCCGCCATTACAGATGCCTATGCGACCATAAAAACAGTTGCGACTTTGCGTGATGATATCGGTGTGATCATGAATCAGGTAAAAAGTCAAAAAGAGGCTGAAGCCGTATTTGGTAAAATTAAAAAAGTTGCTTCTGCAAACATAGGTGGAGATTTGGATCTACAACTCATAGGAAAGATAAACAGCGATATAAAAGTATCATCAGCTGTAAAACAAAGAGCACTTTTTAGTGTCTCTTATCCAAATTCACAAGCATATAAAGATATTACGAATATAGCGAAAAATATAGCAAAAAAATTGGAACACAATGTGCTAGTTACACCTAATGAAAGTGGATTAACAGGACTTTTCAAACGTTTAATGGAACATTTTTGAGTCTATATTTTTGGGGTAGTAGATGTTAGGTGAAAATTTTGTATATTTTTTTACGGTTCAGGGTTTTTTTATAGGGATAATCTTTGGTGTTTTAAAATCGTTTGATGCTGAGGGTCTGCTGACCTATACATTTTTCATAACAATTTTCTTTTATCTTTTTTCACACATCATTATTGCCTTTTATTATAAAACTGTAACTGCAAAAACATACTATTTTCCTAAAAATTTACATGAAAAAGAGCTAGATATATTTGTTAGAGAAATAAATAAACGTGAAAAACTTATAGATTCTGCCTGTAAAATTACTGATGCTGCCGTAAAAATGAACACAGAAGATAGAGTTGGAAAAAAATCATGAATGCAAATGCTTATGTAAATGATATTAAGCATAAAGAAGATGAACTGGCTATCCAGTATTTACCCGCTGTAAAGGCTATGGCTTTTAGACTCAAAGAGAGACTTCCAAGTTCCATAGATTATATGGATCTTTCGGCTATAGGAACTGAGGAACTTATCAAGCTGGCTCGTAGATATGATGAAGATATCAATGATTCTTTTTGGGGGTATGCCAAAAAAAGAGTGTATGGGGCTATGCTTGATTATTTACGTTCACTTGATATACTTTCTCGAGCCAGTCGAAAACTTGTAAAAGCGATTGATTACGCAGTTGAAGAGTACATGTTGACCCATAATGAAGAGCCGACGGATGAGGAGCTCGCTGAAATTCTTGGAGAGAATGTAGAAAAAGTACATGATGCAAGAATCGCTTCAACTATATATACCGTAATGCCTTTACATGATCAACTACATGTAGGTGATGAAGGTGCAGCGCTCGCACGAATTGAGAAAGAGGAACTCATAGAAGTTATTAAAACAGTATTATCCTGTTATAATGAGAGAGAACAGCTGATCATACAGTTATATTATTTTGAAGAATTAACACTCAAAGAGATAAGTAATATTCTCAACATCACTGAATCACGAATTTCACAGATTCATAAATCAGTGATACATAAAATTAAAGAAAGTGTAGGAGCTTAAGATGGCAGACATACTTTCACAAGAAGAGATAGACGCCCTTCTTGACGTTGTTGAAGATGAAGGTGATGAGGTTCTTGAGGGTGGTGAAGATAATTTACTTCCACAAAGACAAGTAACACTCTACGACTTCAAAAGACCAAATAGAGTTTCCAAAGAGCAGCTTCGGGCATTTCGAGGGGTTCATGATAAGATGGCTAGAAGTTTAGCTTCTCAGATCTCATCAATTATGCGCTCAATCGTTGAGATACAACTTCACTCAGTTGATCAGATGACTTACGGTGAGTTTTTAATGTCCTTGCCAAATCCTACCAGCTTTAATGTTTTTTCTGTTAAGCCTTTAGAGGGTAGTGGTGTTATCGAGATCAACCCATCGATTGCGTTTCCTATGCTTGATCGTCTTTTGGGTGGTAAGGGGGAACCGTTTGATGCCAACAGGGAATTTTCAGATATAGAGCTTTCTCTTTTTGAAACAATTTTACGGGTTATGATGAGTACCCTTAAAGAGGCGTGGGGTCCCGTAATGGAAGTGTACCCGACAATTGAATCAAAAGAGTCTTCACCAAATGTTGTACAAATTGTTGCTCAAAATGAGATCGTTGTTATGGTTGTTATGGAGATCATTATAGGACACTCTTCGGGTATGATGAATATCTGTTATCCTGTAATCTCTTTGGAACCAATTCTACCAAAACTAGCCTCACGTGACCTTATGTTGAATGAGACAAGTTCTAAAAAGAGTAGAAACACAGAACTTCAGGTTTTACTTGGTGGTGCAAAAGTGAATGTCGAAGCAAATCTTGGTGATGCCGAACTTAGTATGGGTGATATACTGGAGTTACAAGTTGGTGATGTTGTTAGACTTTCGGCGGCCGCTGATGATATTGTAACTGTGTGTATTGACGGTAAAGAACGATTTAAGGGTGAAATAGGACTGAGACGTTTTAGAAAATCTATACAAGTTACAGAAGTGATAGAGACGGAAAAAGATGCAGTGAAACGTGCACTTGAGAATTTTGAACAAATGAGGCATGAAAAGATTTCTGGTGTGCGAGATATCATAGATGATGAAGAAAATAAGAATCAAAGGGAAATAGATGAGTAGTTTTATAAAGTTATTTGAAGATGAAACGGTTGGAACTATTGAAGCCCTGGTTGGTCAAGGACCAACATTAACTCTAAAAGAAGAACAAGACTTAACTATAATTTCTAACATAATCCCTCCTATTGTTTTGTTAAAACTAAGTGTCTCTGGAGATGTTGATGCTAAAGCAATGGTAGCACTTCCGCCGAATTTGGCGTCATCACTTTCAGATATGATGATGGGTGAAGAAGCAAGTGACAGAGAAGATGTTAATGAAGATGACCTTGATGCAACAAAAGAGATAGTATCAAATATCTTTGGTGCCATAGGCAATACTCTTTCCGCTCAAAAAGAGTTGCCGGTTCTTACTTTTAAAATTGATGATATAGAATTCATAAGTGATGAGTCGGAAGTAAGTTTGGAAGACTTTAGTAAAATGTTTGTTTACAAGTTTTCTTTAGAAAGTTTACAGTCCTTGCTTATGTTCATCATGGATGAATCTTTGCAAAATGCCCTCTTTGGAAGCAGTAGTGAACCTGAAGAACAAAGTGCTCCTAAAGCAGCGTCACAAAGTACTGATCCATGTCCTTCTGAAGAGGTTCATCTAAGTCAAGAAGAGATGAATAATATTTCATTGATCATGGATGTCAAGTTACCAATAAGAGTGAGAATAGGTAAAAAAAAGATGCTTCTAAAAGATGTACTCAATATGGATATCGGTTCAGTAATTGAACTGAACCAACTTGCCAATGATCCTCTTGATATCTTGGTCGATAATCATGTTATAGCGCAGGGAGAAGTGGTAATAGTTGATGGTAACTTTGGAGTTCAGATAACTTCAATAGGCACAAAACGAGAAAGACTCACTCAGTTAAAGTCATAAAGTGCATCAGACAATAAACGAGTGAGTATTAACAATAAAAAATATCTAAAGAGTATGTTATGACAGGTAAAAAAGTTTTAGTCGGTATGAGTGGTGGAGTTGACTCTACAGTGACAGCCTTGATGCTTAAAGAAGAAGGCTATGAGGTAGAAGGTTTATACATGAAGCTTCACTCAAAACCGGGATATCATGAAATTCACCAGGCACGTGCTCAAAAAGCAGCTGATTTTATCGGTGTAAAACTTAATGTACTGGATTTACAGGATACTTTTAACGAAAAAGTATTTCAACCCTTTATAGATACTTATGAAGATGGACGAACACCAAATCCATGTGCTCTTTGCAATAGAAATTTAAAATTTGGTGAGATGGTGAAGTTTGCAGAGAGAGTGAATGCTGATTTTGTTGCAACGGGACATTATATTAAGTGTGACGGTGAGTTTTTCTATCAGGCAGATGATGATACAAAAGATCAGAGCTATTTTCTTTTTTATGTTGATAGAAAAAATTTACCAAAACTTATGTTTCCACTTGGAAGTAGAAAAAAGACAGATATAAAAAGAATAGCGGCTTCTATAGAAGGGTTAGAGTCTTTCGCTTCTCAGGCAGAATCGAGTGAAATTTGTTTTGTTGAAACTACTTATACAGACTTGCTCAAAGATTATGTAAAAGTAGATAATGTAGGTGAGGTTCTTGATAAAGAGGGGAGAGTTGTAGGGGAACATAAAGGATATATGCACTATACAATTGGAAAAAGAAAAGGCTTTACTGTCAAAGGTGCACATGAACCACACTATGTACTTAGTATAGATGCCACAAATAACCAAATAACAGTAGGCAAAAAAGAGGATCTTGCATGTCGCAGTGTTATCTTAGATAATTTAAATATGTTTCATGATCTCAAAGAGTTCGATACAAGCGTTAAGTTAAGATATAGAACCACCTCTGTACCTTGCCATGTTAAGATTGAAGATGATAAAGCATATGTAACATTAAAAGAAAGTGTTTTTGGTGTTGCTACAGGTCAGGCAGCTGTATTTTACGACAACGATAAACTTATTGGTGGTGGTTGGATCAAAGAAGTCTAGCTTTTAAAAAAAGAATCCAAAACTTCTCATAATTTTAAGAACTTTCTAAGCAATTACTCCCTATAATTCCCGTCCACAAACAAAGAGACCTAAAGTTTAGGCTTCAAGAGACTTCGAGCAGAGGTTTTGAAGATTGTTTGA
>JALWLL010000079.1 GCA_026996295.1 Sulfurimonas sp. | reverse complement strand
GAGCATGCCGGACACGAAGAGCATGCCGGGCATGATGAACATGAAGAAAAACATGAAGATCACAGTGAGCATGAAGAACACGAGAACCCGTACACAATACGTGTTGTTGAAATTATTACAGAAGATGAAGATTTTGTAGCCGTCAACGGGCTCAAAGCACATGAAGAGTATGTAAGCGATAAAAGCTACTATGTAAAGTCGATGATTTTAAAATCATCTCTTGGCGAACATGGTCATTAGGAAAACAAAATGTTACATAACCTCATAGAGCTTTCGCTCAAATACAGAGTTTTAGTCATTGTTGCTTTTATCGCCATCTCCCTTTTTGGCTATAAAGCTTACAAAGAGATCCCTATCGATGCATTTCCGGATATCACCCCTAAGCAGGTGGTCATCTATACTGAAAGCCCGGGAAACTCTGCTGAAGATATAGAAAAACTTATCACCTATCCTATTGAGTCTGCACTTAGCGGTATGGCAGGTGTGAAACTCATCATGTCAAACTCCTTTTTCGGACTCTCTTATGTTAGTGTCTTCTTTGAAGATCAAATGGATATCTACTTTTTACGTCAACTGGTCAGTGAGCGCCTTAGCAGCGTGGATATTCCAAAGGGCTGGGGAAAACCTGAACTTGGTCCAAACACAACAGGACTTGGACAGGTTTTTTGGTATCAGATCAAAGATAGCACAGGAAAATTCAACCTCCGAGAGCTCAAAGAGATGCAGGAGTATCTCGTTGCACCTTTATTCAAATCGGTCTCCGGTGTAGAGGAAGTTATCGGCTGGGGTGGCTTTGAGAAGCAGTACAACACACTTATAGACACCAAAAAACTTCAAAGTTTCGGTATAACTTATGATGATGTCATTCAAGCACTTCAAAGATCTAATCAGGCAGCGGGTGGTCAATACCTTGAATTTAACCGCGAACAATACCTCATCCGGGGTGCAGGTCTTTATAAAACACTTGACGATATCAGAAATACAGTGATAAAAGTAACACAGGGGCAAGCAATCAGCATAGGCGATGTAGCTACGGTAGAGCTTGCATCTGCACCCCGTTTTGGTGCTGTAAGTATTGATGGGCATGAAGCCGTTATGGGTATGGTACTCCAACGAAGCGGGACAAACGCTGCAAAAGTTGTTGATCGCCTTAAAGAAAAAATTCAAACCGTAAACACGACACTTCCAGAGGGTGTAAATATAGAGACGATTTATGACAGAACTGAAATAACACACAAAGCAGTCAGTACGATGACATCGGCACTTTTAAGTGGCGTTATTTTAGTTGCCATTGTGCTGTTTTTGTTTTTGTTTGAACTCAGAAGTGCGTTTATCGTTATCATTTCACTCCCTATCTCACTTCTCATAGCATTTTTACTTATGGATTATTTTCACTTGAGTGCAAACCTGATGAGTCTGAGTGGTCTTGCCATTGCAGTCGGTATGATAGTAGATGGAACCATCGTTATCGTGGAAAACAGCTTTAGGCTTATCCATGACAAACCAAATACCCCAAAAATGCAGATAGTCGCCAAAGCCGCTAAAGAAGTTGCTTCACCGGTTACTTTTGCAGTACTTATTATCGCTGCTGTTTTTATCCCCCTGCTCTCACTCGATGGTTTAGCCGGAAAACTCTACACACCAATGGCACTTAACATTGTTTTTGTTATGCTTGGCTCCCTTTTGGTTGCTCTGGTTTTGGTTCCGGTTTTAGTACTGCTTATACTTAAGCCTTCAAAATCTGCCGAAAATGTTGTTATGCGCGCCATTAAAAAGATCTATACCCCTGTTTTGGTACTGGCACTCAACAATGCCAAGAAGATTTTAGTACTTATAAGTGTCGTATTTGTCGGCTTGGCATATATACTTACACTGCAGGGTCGTGAGTTTATGCCCGAACTCAATGAAGAATCGATCATGTACAGAGTGATCTCTATCCCCGGAACAGCACTCACTCAGTCAGTGAATGCGGCAAAAGATATAGAGAATCATATACTTGAAAAATACCCCAATGAAGTGAGCTCCGTACTCTCTATGATAGGAAGAAGCGAAAAAGGTGAAACAGCACAGGCAAACTATATGGAAGTGCTCCTTACACTAAAACCCGGCATCAAAGACCTCGAAAAACTCACAAAAGATATGAGTGAAGATCTTGAGCACACCTTTAGCTATGTGCAGTTTGTTCCTACTCAGCCTATTGCTATGCGGATAGAGGAGCTTCTAGAAGGTGTCAAAGCGGAACTCGCTGTCAAGATCTACGGAGATGATCAAAAAGTGCTTGATGGCATCTCAAAAGAGATTCAAAGTGCTATTGGCGGAGTTGAGGGGCTTGAACGTATGGAGGTGGAAACACAGCTTGGTCAAGCACAGATCAAAATAACACCTGATTATTTGGCACTCGCACGCTATGGTATCAGTGTCCAGGAGGTGATGCAGGTTATCCGTAACGGTATTGGTGAAGAGGGTGTTACCCAAAAGATAGAGGGGGTACGCCGTTTTGCCATCGTACCTAAAATCCAAGATGCAAAAAAAGATATCCAAGCCGTAAAAAATGTCACTCTGCGCTCCAAAAGTGGAAACCTTGTGACTCTCGATCAGATCTGTGACATAAGCATCGTGCAAGGGGCTTCTTTTATCAAGCGTGAAAACCTGAGCCGTTACATGGTACTCTCCATGGAAGTTGAGGGAAGAGATGTCGCCTCGTTTGTTGAAGAAGCAAACAGTATCATCAAAGAGAAAGTAAACATACCTACAGGTTACTATATAGGCTGGGCGGGTGACTTTAAAAATATGCAAGAAGCAACCCAAAAACTGATGATTATCATACCGATCACTCTCATACTGATTGTACTTCTTTTATATACGGCTTTTAACTCTCTTTCAAAAGCTATGCTCATTTTAATCAATGTCCCATTTGGTCTTATCGGTGGAATCATTGCACTGGTTATCAGCGGTATATACCTTTCTGTTTCAGCAATTGTCGGCTTTTTAGCTATCTTTGCTATTGCTATACTCAATGGTATTGTACTCGTCAGCTTCATCGACGAACTTCGCAAAAGATTCCCTGATGTTGAGCTTAAACTCTTGCTCAAAGATGCCGCTCTTTTACGTCTTCGTCCTGTACTGATGACGGCATTTACAACGCTGTTTGGTATTTTACCACTGCTGTATGCTTCAGGGGTGGGAAGTGAGGTACAGTACCCACTTTCAGTAGTTATCACGGGGGGAATAATCAGTTCAACACTTTTGACACTGCTTATTTTGCCCTCGACCTATTATCTCTTTTACAAAAATGATCACCTAAAAAAAGGTGAATAATTGTAATCTTTAAAGAATAATCTTATTGAAAAATATAAGATTATTCTCAAGTAAGCTTCATAAAAATAATTTTATGTTATTATACAAATAATTTATATTAATATTAAGGATTCATTATGAAACTTACATGGACAACACTTCTTCTTCTCAACTCTGCACTTATGCTCAATGCCGCATCTACAGATGTTGCCCAACTCATGGAAGACAAATGTTCAAACTGCCACTTTGTGAGTAATGCATACAAAGAGATGAAAGCACCGCCGATGTGGGGTGTTAAAAAAATAGTGAATCAACACTACAAAACACCACAGGAAGCAAAGGCATTCATCATAGACTATGTAATGAATCCTTCAAAAGAGAAGATGGTGTTTCCAGAGGCTACTCTCAAACGCTTCGGACTCATGCCCTCACAAAAAGATAAACTCACCCAGGAAGAACTTGAAGCGATCGTTGAGTATTTCTATCGCTAGCAGCGATAGAAACTCAAAATGTAGTTACTTGTTTTCCCTGAAAACTCTTAAGAACTTTTCCGCTTAAGAGTTCTTCATTGTAAAGTGATTGTTTGTTATTTACTCTCGTTTGTGCGTTAGTATCAAAAATCACTGCATCAACCTTTTCACCCACTTTTATATGACCTTTTTCCTGATCCAAAGAGTTTGCCGGGTTTCTAACTGTCAGTTTGAGAAGTTCACTCATACTTATCATGCCGCTTTTTACAAGCTTTGTATAATAAAGAGAAAGCGCATCTTCCAAGGCTTCACACCCATAACTTGCATCGTAAAAGGCAACCTCTTTATTGACAGGTGAATTTGGCTGATGCAAAGTTGTCAAGAGATCAATATGGTTGTCCTTTAAAGCTTTTTGTAAAAGTTCTACATCACTTCTAGAAGCAAGCGGAGGATCGATTTTTGCGGTAGTGTTAAAGTTTTCACATGCCTCATCGGAGTGAAGCAGATGATGCAAAGAAACCTCACAACGAACATCAACACCCTCTTTTTTCGCTTTATCTATTAAAAATATAGAACGGGGTGAAGCGATAGACTTGAAAAGTATCCTGATCTTGAAATGTCTTGCTATCTCGATCATACGTGAGACATGTAAAACCTCACTCAAGTCCGGGATACCCGCAAGACCAAGTTTTGAGCTGACATCACCCTCAAGCATAACACCGTTTTTTATCAGAGAATTGTCCTCTGCTTTACAAAAGAGTGTTACACCGTACATCTGTGTGTACTCAGCAATTTTGATGGCAAGATTATTTTTGGCAACTGTACTCATAAAAGGAACAATGGCACCTTTTTTCAGAAGAATTGCAATATTACTCAGGGTTGCGTCCTCTTGGAGTGTGTTGAGCATGATATCTACCTTGGCACCACAAAGATTATGTAAAGAGTTCTGTGCAAACTCCAACACGATTTCGTTGTCTATTGCAGGGAGTGAGTCTCCACTAAGTACAATATGCCCTATCCCGCCGCTAAGTGCTTTTTTTGAGATCGCTTTGATATTTTTGGAGTTGAGTATTGAGTCTTGAAGTCTTACATTGGTATCTACTAGCAGCGGCATAAAGTAAGCACCCCTTGCATCCAATACTTCTGAGTCTTCAAGGTTTTGATCTATCTGGGTGATCACGCCCTCTTCTATGCGAATATCCGCTTCGTATTCACCATCTACATCACAAACAATTGCATTTTTTACTACCATTTTTTAACCACCCTTAGATATAATGTTGTTATTATAATTTATCAAGGCTTAGAGTTGCGTTTTTTTCTTGTACTTTTTTTTATTGTTGCGCTCTTGGACGCACAAACAGCTTATGAGAGAGGCAAAAACCTCTATATGCAAAAAGGGTGTCACGGATGTCACGGCACAAAAGCGGAGGGGATGCACAACTACCCGAGACTTGCAAACCGAGCCAAAGGTTTTTTGACATACAAGCTCAAACGTTTTCGCTCCAAAATATCAGATAAGCAACAGCAGGAGATGATGATCCCCTTTGCAGTGGGTTTAAGTGATGAAGATATCCATGACATAGTAACCTTTTTATATGAATACAAGGAAGATGATTTAGATGAAAAATATGATGACAGTTTTGAGACCTGGGGAGACGGCGGTTCATGAAAATTTTAGTTAGCGCTTTAGAGCATTCGGCAAATATCCACTTAAAGTCCCTAAAAAAAGAGCTCAGTCCCTCCACTGAGTTTATCGGGATTTTTGATGGTGAACTTGGAGACTCCATCATCGATCTGCGCTCTTTGGCTATCATGGGGTTTGTAGATGCATTTAAAAAACTACGCTTTTTTTTCAAACTCAATACCCAAATGGCTGAGATGGCAAAAGATGCAGACAAGGTTCTGCTCATCGACTCTTCAGGCTTTAACCTGCCACTGGCAAAAAAGATCAAAAAAAAATACCCCCAAAAAGAGATCATATACTACATACTTCCTCAGGCATGGGCATGGAAACCAAAACGCATAGCGGTGCTTGAGCGTACTATTGACCACCTCGCTTCCATACTCCCTTTTGAGAAAGATTATTATTCAAAAAATGCACCCATCACCTATGTCGGACACCCTTTACTTGACATCATTCCACAATTCAAAGAGAGTCTAAACCAAGAGGTGAGGCATATAGCATTTATGCCCGGGAGCAGAAAAGGTGAGATCAAAAAACTGATGCCGATCTTTGAAAAAGTGGTGCAAAAACTTGATGTAGAAGCTACCATAATCATACCTAAACACTTCACTAAAGAAGATATAAAAGAACTTTACGGTAACCTTTCAGGTTTTAACATAGCACACGATGCACACAAGACACTTTATGAGGTTGATTTTGCATTTATTTGCAGTGGAACGGCAACACTTGAAGCAGCACTGATCGGGACACCGTTCGTTTTGAGCTATATCGCAAAACCGCTTGATTACTTCATAGCGAGCAAACTGGTAAAACTGAGCCATATAGGGCTTAGCAATATTATGTTTACAAAGTTCAACGACAGAGACCTTCACCCGGAACTGATTCAGGATGAAGTGACACCGCAGAACCTTATAAAAGCTTATCAAGAGTATGACAGAGCTACGTTTTTAAGTGACTCAAAACGTTTACGGGCGTACTTGCAACACGGAAGCTCAAAAACAGTGGCATCAATTATAGAATCTAGGGAAGACAATGACAATTAATTTTATAGACTTAAAAGCACAATACGCACAATACAAAGCAGAGATAGACAAAGAGGTTCTGGAAGTATTTAGCAACGCACAGTTTATCGGCGGAGAAAAACTGAACAAACTTGAAGACTCCCTTTGTACCTATACCGGTGCATCTCACGCTATTGGGTGCAGTAGTGGGACAGATGCACTTTTACTCGCTCTTATGGCGCTTGAGGTTGGTCCCGGCGATGAAGTGATCACAACACCTTTTACTTTTATAGCAACCGCAGAAGTGATCGCCTTTTTAGGTGCTAAAGCTGTTTTTGTGGACATAGAAGCTGATACTTACAATATAGATGCCAAAAAGATCGAAGATGTTATCACTTCCCAAACAAAAGCGATCATCCCTGTTGCTTTGTATGGTCAGTGTGCCGATATGGATCCCATCAATGCCATAGCAGCCAAGCATGAAATAACGGTCATTGAAGATGCCTGCCAAAGTTTCGGTGCCACTTATAACGGCAAAAAATCGTGCAATCTCTCAACCATAGGGTGCACAAGTTTCTTCCCTTCCAAACCACTTGGTGCTTATGGTGACGGCGGTGCCGTATTCACAAGCGATGAGGAGATAGCAAAAAAGATACGTATGCTTCTCAATCATGGTCAAAATGAAAGATACAAACACAAGTACATCGGTATAAACGGTCGTCTTGATGCTGTTCAGGCAGCAGTATTAAATGTGAAACTTGAGCATTTTGACTCAGAAGTGCAAGCAAGAGACCATATAGGTTCACGCTACAGTGACCTGCTAGAAGATGCTGACCTCATAACTCCTAAAATCGCAGAGGGCAACACCAGCGTATATGCACAGTATTCAGTGCGAGTAAAAGAGAGAGAAGCGATGATAGAAAAACTCACGGCAAAAGGGATCCCGACAGCCGTACACTACCCTGTGCCGCTGCATCTTCAAGAAGCATTTGCTTCACTTGGATATAAAGAGGGGGATTTTCCTGTGAGTGAAGAGGTCGCAACACAGATCATGTCACTTCCAATGAGCCCTTACCTTACAGAGCAACAACAAGACTTCATAGTCAACGCTATCAAAGGAAACTAATGCAGACAAAACTACACAACATTGCCATTGTCGGCTTGGGTGCGATGGGGAAAAACCATTACCGTAGTTTAAAAACTATAGCAGGTGTCAAGATCGTAGGGCTTTGTGATGTTGTTAAAAACGATGATTTTGAAGAGCCTTTCTTTACCGATCTGGATCTTATGCTTGATGAAGTGAAACCTTCTGCAGTTATCATCGTGACACCTACGTTTTTACATAAACAGGTTGCTCTTGAGTGTGCCAAAAGAGATATTCATGTGTTTATAGAAAAACCTGCTGCATCTACCGTAGAGGATGCCAAAGAGATGCTTGAGATGATCAATGCCAGAAACCTTAAAAGCTGTGTCGGTCATATAGAGCGCTTCAATCCCGTGGTCAAAGCCCTCATCAAAGAGATAGACAATCATGAGATCATGTCTATCTCCATCACTCGCAGCGGTGCTTTTCCTGAACGTATTGCAGATGTCGGGATACTCACAGATCTCTCGGTTCATGACAGTGATCTTATCCGTTTTATAACACAAAAAGAGATCATACGGACTGCTGTATTTAAATCTCAGAAGATCCATAAAACACATGAAGACAATGCTATTTTAGCTTTTGAGCTGGAGGGGCAGATCGTTGGCGATATTACGACCAACTGGTTTACACCCTTTAGAAAAAGAAGTATCATAGTTACCTGCAGAACAGATAAAGAAGCACAAATAAAATACCTTGAAGCGGACTTGATCTCTCAGTCTCTCAAAGAGTATATCAACATAGACAACAACTCTCACAGTACAAGAAACTGTTTTATACAAAGAAGTGATGCCCTGCGTGATGAGCTTGAAGCATTTGTGCATTATCTTGATACCGGTGAGAGATCTTCTTTAGCTTCCATAGAAGACAGTATAATAACCTTAGAAATAGCGAGTAAATAATGATCCATAACACTACAATCATAGAAGATGGTGCACACATAGCAGATGATGTAACAATAGGTCCTTTTTGTTATATAGGTAAAGATGTCATTATATCTTCTGGTTGCAGACTCGAATCAAACATTATCTTAAAAGGCAAGGTGACACTTCATGAGAGCGTAAAGGTTTTTAGTTTTGCAGCTATTGGACATGAGAACTCAGAAGTTTCAGTGGGTGAGAAAACACATATTCGCGAGTTTACACAGATCGCTACACAAACAAGTGAACTACATACTCAAGCAAAAGTAAACATCGGTTCCAACAATTTTATCATGGGGTATGTTCAAATACTCAGTGGAGTAGAACTTGGTGAATACTGCATCATCACCAATGCGGTAAGACTCTATGAAAATGTAAAATGTCAAGACAGGGTGATCGTTGGAGGACTTAGCACCGTAGAAGCCAATAACACTCTCGGTACGGGTGTTATGATAGGCGGCGCTTCTTATATAGATCAGGATATGCCACCTTTTACCCTTGTAGAGGGGAACAAAGCAACGATTAAAAGTCTTAATGTAATCGGTCTGAGAAGAAGACTCGAAAATAAAGATGATATCGAAGAGATCAAATCGATTTTCAAAAGAATTCTCGGTGAGAATGTAGATAAAGAACTCGCCTTAGAGATCTCTAAAACTCATGAGAACGAATATGCAAGGCAACTCGCGCACTTTGTTGCAAACTCCAACATACAGTAGAGTGTAAAGCTCTACACTACCTGCTTGCTTTTACCTCTCTCATTGTGTTTGTAAAATCTCTCACATTGGCTCCACCGTCGATTCTGCCGATCTTCCTTCCGTGTTTGTTTACAAAATGAAATGTAGGCGTCCCTATATACGTAAACTCATCCGGGATGTAGTCTTCATGAATATCAAGATGCACGCCGATAAAATCTCGGTTAAACTCCTCTATAACATTGTCATCTTCAAAGACGATATCCATCATATATTCACATGCAGGACACCCCTCTTTTGAGAGCATCACCATCACGATCTTATTCTCTTTGCCCGCTTTTTGCAACGCTGCATCATAACCCATCCACTCTATCTCTGCGAACAAAGAGCTAAAAAGCAGTGCAAGTATCAAAACTATTTTTTTCATATCATCTCCTTTAGATTGTGTTGAGATGTTCTAAAAACTCTTTGGGTTCTATAAAACCGACAAGTGATTTTGACTTCATAACCTGACCCTCTTCATCAAAGAAGATGATTGCCGGCGGACCAAATACACCATACTTTTTACTCAGATCTTTTTGCTCTTTGGTATTTTGCGTAACATCAGCCTGAATCAATACAAACTGATCCATCTTATGTTTTACATCTGTATTTGCAAAGGTGATCTCCTCCATCTCTTTACAGGAGGTACACCAATCCGCATAAAAATCAAGTAAAATCTTTTTCCCTTTGTTTGCTTCTAGAAGTGCATCAAGCTCTTTGATGGAAGTGACTTTTGTAAACTCTTGGTGTTGTACTTCTTGGATATTGACAGAAGCTACTACCTGCGGCTTTAAAAACTCTAAAGGCTTGCTCATACTTGTAGAGCCTCCCATAGCACCGATGAAGAGTAAAACACTATAGATAAAAAGTATCATCGCAACACTTCTTTTAAAGATGTGTCCCTCTTTGTCAAAAGGCGCGAAATAAAGGGCACTTCCGATACCAAGCATAGCATATAGAAGCATCGTTATATAAGGTTCTACAACACGCTCTAGCATCCAAATAGCCACACCAAGCATCATAATACCAAAAATCGCCAAAACCATAGTCATCCATACACCCGGCTTTGGCATAAATTTACCCGCACTCACACCGATGGCGATCAGTGGAATTCCCATACCGATACTCATAGCAAAAAGTGCCATACCACCTAAGAGCGCATCACCTGTCTGACCAATATAAACAAGAGCACCTGCAAGTGGAGCGGCAACACACGGACCTACTATAAGTGCAGAGAGAAAGCCCATCACGGCAACACCCAAGACCCCTCTGTGTTGTCTTGATTCACCAAGTTTGTTTGTTAAAAATGAAGGGGGTCTTAACTCATAAAATCCAAACATACTCATGGCAAGCGCTACAAACACAGCTGAAAAAGAGTATATCACCCAAGGTGTCTGCAAGGCACTCTGCAGGTTTGAGCCAAAAAGCCCTGCCAAAACTCCCGCTATGGTATAGGCTACTGCCATCGCCAATACATACACCACAGAAAGGAAAAAAGCTTTTTTGGTAGTAAGCCCTTCCCCTTGCGAAATAATCACACCGGAGATGATGGGGATCATAGGAAAAACACACGGAGTCAGGGAAAGAAGAAGTCCAAAACCAAAAAATGTCAACAGTATAAGAGCGATACTTCCTTTGTTGATGGTATCTGCAATGGCATCAGTTTCTGAGAGTTGTACACTCGGCTCTTTTTGTGGAGTATCCGCTGAAACTGAAGGTTTTGAAAGTGTTAAAGACTTGAGCTCTTTTACCTGTGAGAGAGGAAGTTTTGAGCTGTCTATATCAAATGTAAATGTTTTGGTATAGGGCTCATAACACAAGCCCTGTTCTGAACATCCTTGGTAGGATATGGAGAGCTCAACGGTTTTCATCCCAGTTGTTGCAGCATCTTTTTGCAAATATACAAGAAATTTCGGAGAGATTAAATATACCTGTTCATCATGGTGTGCAACACTTTGGGGTTGATCGATCTTAGCTATGGTGATCCCACTCCCCTCTTTGAGAGAAAGAGTTACTTTTTCTGAATAAAGATAAATATCTTTTGCTATCTTTACCCCCGCTTCTATCTGCGTAGCATCGTTAAGCTTTGCATAGGGTACAAACGCTTCATCTGGCATCAAAAATTTTGGTGGAGCAGCAAAAACAAATATGGACAGAAGCAACAAGCTTACAATTTTTTTCATAAAGACTCTTTTCTTTCTTAAATTTGTTATAATTATATCACAGTTATATATTTACAATTATATGAAGCAAAAAATATGTAGCTCAAACTATAGATAAAGAGTTGTTATGCAAACAATAG
Source organism: Sulfurimonas sp. (assembly GCA_026996295.1). Taxonomy (GTDB): domain Bacteria; phylum Campylobacterota; class Campylobacteria; order Campylobacterales; family Sulfurimonadaceae; genus Sulfurimonas. The sequence goes on along the minus strand of JALWLL010000079.1, from coordinate 520 downwards.
ATACAGACACAACACTTAAATATACAAAGGGGTTGTCTCTTTTATATGTGGAAGACGATTTGGAGCTGCAAACACAATCCAAAGAGCTCTTTGAGATACTTTTTGACTCAGTTACTGTTGCCAATGACGGTGTTGAAGCATTGGAAATCTACAACCAAAAGCCTTTTGATGTCATCATAACAGATGTCAAAATGCCAAAGATGGATGGTGTGCAACTTACAAAACAGATCAAAGAGATCAATCCGGATCAGTGTATTATCATCATATCTGCATACAACAATACAGAGTACCTTATAGAGTTTTTAAACCTCAATATCAAACAGTTTATGCAAAAACCGATAGAGACCAACAATATGCTTTTAACGCTTCACAGTGTTGCCAAAAATATTGTCAATGAAAAAATGGTTGAAACATACAGAAAAGAGCTTGAAAAAAGGAACGCTGAGCTCAAAAGTAAAAATGAGGAGCTCCAAAGTCTTGTAAGGATTTTAGACTCAAAACTGGCGCAAATAGCACAAAA
>JALWLL010000078.1 GCA_026996295.1 Sulfurimonas sp. | reverse complement strand
ATCGCTCGTAAATAAGGCAGGTTGGTTATCTCGCCACTTGGTATTTTAAATATCTCCAAACCGAGTGCATGTAACATCTCAATACTCTCATGATCAAAGGGAGTTGAGAGGAACATGATATTTTTACTTTGACAATAAGCGATCAGCTCTGTATGTGTTTTTGCATCAAGCTCAAGCTTTTTGATCATATCAAACTGAGACTCCTCGGCATCGGTTGTCTCTTTTTGATAAGAAGCTTTAGAGGCATTTTTTGAAACAAGTTTTTCTGTTTTAAACGTTTGAAACTTTACAGCATCTACCCCCGCTTCCACCGCCACATCTATAAGTTTTTTTGCCAATGCAACCGAACCGTTGTGATTTACCCCGGCTTCTGCAATTATAAATACGCTCTTCATCTTTTTTCACCTTTGTATATAGAACAGGCTTTTATAAAATCATTTTTCTGTGTTGAGACATACTCTTTACTTACGGCATTACTGCCAAAAAAAGTACCCTCACTCACCCGTACACCACCGTTGATGACTGCTGCAGTAGATATATGACAAAAACTCTCGATGTGTGCATCATGCTCTATAAGTGCTTTTGTATTTATGATACAACTCTCTGCAACCTCAGCGCCTGCGTTGATGAGAGCATCATGCATAACAACTGTTCCCTCACCTACTTTGGCATGTTTTGAGAGGTATGCTCTGGGTGAGACAACTGTAGCTATTTTTGCTCCGGCATCTTTGAGTTTTTTAAAAAGTTTCATACGCAGCTGTGCACTTGTTATCTGTCCAACAGTGATAAGAAAATACCATCCAAGTTCCACATACTCTTTTATATCATCATCGGTACCTATGATCTCATAGCCCAGTACCTTCTCCCCTACAAGCTCCTCTTTATCCAATATACCGACTATGCTGAATTTTCCCTCTTGCTCTATGACATCTATGCACGACTTTGCATGTCCGCCACCGCCGATAAGGATCAGTTTTTTCATTTGAGATTCACTCCGCTTGGAATATTCACCACCCTCTCCTCAAGCCACAAAGCATTGCTGAGCTGAGTTGACTGGCACTCTTTGAACATCTCTAGTTTGTTCATCAAAGCCCAAATAGGACGTGTCATAATCCCTTTGGCATTGGTCTGCTGTAAAAAAAGATCCCTTTGTGTTTTGTCTTGTAAAACAACAGCATTAAGCCAGTAATTTACTCGTGTGTTTTCAAGTTCTTTGACAAAGTCTATCTTTTGTTGTTCAAAAAAAGCACCATACCCATCCGCCAGTGCTCGTTTGTATTTTAATATATCCTCAAGTATCTCCATCTGGGCACAGCCCAGTGCCGCATTGAGGTTTGGAAGTCGATAGTTATATCCGATCATATCATGAATATACTCATAGGTGTGAGGAACTTTTGCCGTTGTCGTCAAATGCTTTGCCATTTTTGCCAATACCTCATCATCGGTTATGATCATACCACCGCCACCGGTAGTAATGGTTTTGTTGCCGTTAAAGCTAAATGCCGCAATTTTTCCAAAGGTTCCGGTATGTTTATTTTTATAGTAAGAACCCAAACTCTCTGCAGCATCCTCTACTAGAGCAATATTATATCTCTCACATATCTTTTGCACCTCATCGATCTTACACGGATGACCAAAAGTGTGCATAGGAACGACGGCAGTTATTTTTTTACCTGTTGTTTTGTTGTAACATGCACCCTCTTTTTGCAAGGTGTTAGTACTTAAAAAATCCTCCAGACTTACCGGACTGAGTCCCATTGTATCTCTGTCAACATCTACAAACACAGGCTTGGCATTGCAGTAGCTTATAGCATTACATGTTGCTATAAAGGTTAAAGGCTGCGTGATAACTTCTGAGTTCTCATCAGTTCCTACAAGTTTAAGAGCTATATGAAGGGCTGCTGTACCATTCACTGTAGCAATGGCATACTTTGCACCTGTGTATTTTGCCACCATCTCTTCAAATCTATCAACAAACTTACCCACAGAAGAGACAAAAGTAGAATCTATACACTCATTTAAGTATTTTTTCTCATTCCCGAAAAAAACAGGCTCATGTAAAGGAAGAAACTCTTTTGTGTTGTATGTTTTTTGAATAAACTCTATAGTATTTTCAAACATTTTACATTTTTCCATCTAAATATTTACCGGTTTCTTTATGTCCAAAATCGGGAATCATCTCAAAAAAGAGTTCAACTATAGCCTCTTTTGTCCACGGGGCGTTCGCTTTGAGATCTTCTATGGTTTTTTGAAACTTATTGAGCAGTGCTTCGCTATACACAGCTTCGTTTTTGATCACACCAAGGTTAGTAAATCTTTGCATATCAAGAGTCTCTTCATCTGTAAAAAATTCTTCAAAATCTTTTTCACCCGTGGTATCACTTGAGGTGAACAAACACGGCCATTTGCCCTCTTTTGGAAGTGTTTTTGCAAGCGCTCTTGCTTCATCTTCATCTTTACACAGATAAGGCTCATACCCTTTTTCTTTAAGGTATTTTACGGCAATATCCGCAAATGTTATAAGGTGAAGATTTTCACTAAGCTTTGGAAAGAAGATATCACGGTTTTGCCCAAATATACAAGACATCAAACAAAGTTCCCCGGACTCTTGAGGGGTAACAAAGTAACGTTTTATATCGTTTGGCGCTACAATAGGTTGCTGTTTTTCTATACGTTGGTTGAAACTGTGAAGAAGTGAACCGTCCGAAAATGCAACATTGGCAAAACGAGCCATAGAGACCTTTATATCTTTTGACTTTCTGTTGACAAACATCTCCATTATTCTTTTACTCGCACCCATCATATTGACAGGGTTTGCTGCCTTATCCGTAGAGACACAAAAATATTTCTTTACCCCGCTATCGATGGAGTGCTGTAAGGTTTTATCGGTATTGAAAATATTGACATCGATCATACGCATGAGAGTAAAAGGATCTTTTTCACTTCTGACATGTTTGAGAGCAGAAAGATTCAAAACATAATCATACTTCCCATCGCTTTTTATAAAAGCATCATACTCAACTGAGCCGATATCTAAAGCAAAGGTAGCAAACTCACCATCGATATAGCCAAAAGAGCTTCGGATATCGCGTACGAGTTCCACCATATTATTTTCAGAGATATCAACAACATGAAGCTTTTTAGGATTACGCTTAAATATCTCTTTTGTCACTGCCTGACCAATAGAGCCTGCACCACCGACAACTAGAAATGATGAAGATGAAACAATCTCCTCAAGCTCTTTGGCATGAGTTTTCATATCATCTCTAAACAACTCTTTATCTCTGCCGATCAAGTGTAAGATCTTATCTCTCATGCGTGTTCTTATCCTTCTCCAATACATAATACCTAAGTATATCAGAAGGAGTAGTCGGTTACAAAATATTGAGAAAAATTATAGACAAATGAAGTTGATAAAGAGTATAATCATGTTTATGAAAAAAAGAAACTCCTTGGAAATTTTTAAATCAGTCGTTCTTGCTCTGTTTCTCAGAGAGGTGCAGACTCGCTTTGGGACGAAAAAGCTTGGGTATTTTTGGGCTGTTTTTGATGCTATGTTAATGGTGCTCATTTTTGCGGGGCTAAAATCAGCCATCTCTTCAAATTCTATGCCAGGTATAGATTTTCCTGTTTTTTTAGCGACAAGCTTTTTAGCGTTTTTTTTATGGAAAAATATTGTCAATAGCACAATGAACGCCTTTAGTGCGAATAAAGCCCTTTTTGCATACAAGCAGGTAAAACCATTTGACACTTTGGTCACGAGAGTGCTTTTAGAGATGCTTGTAAGTGCTGTGGCAACACTTGTATTTATAGGTATTGGTTTATATCTTGGGCTTGATCTTTCAGTAAAAAATTTCAATATGGTCATGCTCGCTGTGTTTTGGCTCTGCCTTTTTGCTTTTGCCGTAGGTTTAATGAGTGCAGTTTTTGCATACTTTTATGAGTTTTATGCAAAAGTCGCGAATGTAATTATGTCTCCTTTGATGTTCGTATCTGCGATTATGTACACGGTCGATTCCCTCCCACCGATTCTTCGTGAGATTATTCTTTATAATCCTCTTACACACTTTATGGAGATGATTCACGGTTTTTATTTTCACAACCTCACAACACAGTATGTAAATTATGAGTACATACTCTACTGGACACTCATCCCGCTGTGGATAGGTCTATTTTTTTATAAACGCAGTGAGAAGAGGATACTAATGTCATGATAGAGCTACATAATGTGACAAAGTACTACAAAACAGCCAATGAGAAGAAGTATATTTTAAATAATGTGACGACTTCTATTCCATCAGGTGTCAATGTTGGCATTCTAGGACGCAATGGTGCTGGAAAATCTACCCTGCTTAGAATGCTAGGCGGGATCGATTTTCCAAATTCTGGTATTATCTCCTCACCAAACACATTTTCATGGCCTATGGGCTTAGCAGGCGGTTTTCAGGGTTCGATGACAGGACGACAAAATGTAAAATTTGTCTGTCGTATTTATGGTAAAAGTGATTATGAGATCGAACGCTCCATTGAATCGGTTCGAGAGTTTGCCGAGATAGGAGATTATTTTGATATGCCCATTAAAACCTACTCAAGCGGTATGAAATCACGGCTTAGTTTTGGACTGAGTCTTGTGTTTGACTTTGACTATCTCATCATCGATGAAACACTCTCAGTGGGCGATAAAAACTTTCAAGAGAAGTCAAAAAAGGCGCTAAGAAAAAAGATAGAAAACTGCAATGTTCTGCTTGTCAGTCACTCTATGCCGGTTTTAAAAGAGCTGTGTGATGTGGGAATAGTCGTACATAAAGGGCATATGCACTACTGTGATGACATAGAAGATGCCATAGTAACATATAATAAAATCAACAAATAAAGAACAGATATGATAAAAAAAATTATTCAAGTCTCTTGGTATGAAAAACAGTACGAAACACAAGAAGAGCATAGAACACTTCGCAAAAACTTTGCACGCCTTAAAAAGCATGGTTTTAAGGGGATGCGTGAGCGTTTAGATAAAGATTATGCAAAATTTACAAATAACTATATAGCAAAGAGCCGCATAGATGCAAAGTACTCCGTAATGAAAGTACGACTTTTTTTTCTTTTCATATTTTTAGTATTTACAACATACTATCTCGGTATAAAATCAGAACTCTATGAGTCAAAAACAGCACTGATAGTCAGAAGTATGAACCAAAGCTCACCAGCTTCTTCTCTTGGGCTTTCACTTCTTGGTATGGGAAACTCTTCTCAGTTACAAGATTCAAAAATAGTTGAGGAGTACTTGCAGTCTTTAGATATGTTTAAACAGGTGGATGCAAAGTTTCATTTGACACAGCACTATAAGAGTGATGCTATTGATCCTGTAGAAAGATTGTCAAAAGATGCAACAACTGAAGAGGTTGTAGCGATGTATAACAAGCATCTTATTATCTTTTACGATGAAACATCAGGAATACTACATATATCATTTTTGCATGTGGAGCCGAAAAAAGCGCAGGAGATTTTAAAATATCTTGTTTTACGGGTAGATTACCAGATAAATGAGTTTAACAGACGCAAGGCAAAAAAACAGCTTACGTTTGTGGAGCATGAATACAAAAAGGCAAAAGAGAAGCTCGATGAAGCTGCTAAAAAAGTTGAAGCATACCAAAATGAACATCTTTTGCTTGATCCAACTGCAGAGGCGACTTCAAAAAGTGGCATCATAGCGGAACTTGAAGCAGCTCTTTCTCAGAAAAAGCTTGAGTATGCTACTAAAAAACGCTATCTTAATGATGGGAACTTTGAACTGATCTCCCTAAATAACCAGATAAAAGAGATAAAAAACTCCATAGAAAATGCGAAAAAAAATCTTACCGGTGATAAAAAAGGCAGGCTTAACAGAGTACTTTTTGCCTATGAACAGTTGAGAATGGAACTTGAATTTGCAACAGAAGTGTACAAAAATGCACTCCTGCAACTAGAAACTACCAAGATAGAGGTAGCAAAAAATGACAAAACACTCAGCATTGTGAGCAAGCCAAATCTGCCGGATGGCTATACCTACCCGGATAAACCACGTGTGTTTATCACCATTCTTATCTTAACGCTGTTAGTGTACGGTATATTTGTGATGCTTGCATCAATCATCAGAGATCATAAAGAGTAGAGGAAAAAATGAAAAAAATAGTATTGATATTTATGTTTATAGTAGTAAATCTGATGGCAGTTGAGATAGATGTCTCCTCAACGCTCAAAGACAAAAATGACACGCTTATGACTCAAAACACCAAAGTCTTTGGTCACCGGCTCTTTAACGGTTCTTTTTCACATAACAAGCAGTACAGATACAACCCAAACTATCTTATAAACATCGGTGATATGGTCAATGTGAAACTATGGGGTGCTTTTGACTTTAACGCGTCCATCCCCGTGGACTCACAGGGAAATATCTTCTTGCCAAAGGTGGGAACAGTACATCTTGAAGGTGTGAGAAACGACAAACTTTCACAACTCTTACAGCAAAAGATAAAGAAGGTGTTTAAAAAAAATGTTTATGTTTATGCTGATCTTGGAAACTACCAGCCTGTAAGTGTCTTTGTAACGGGAGCTGTAAACAAGCCTGGACTCTATGAGGGACTTTCATCAGACTCTATCGTACAGTTTCTTGACAAGGCAAAGGGGATAGAGAGTAGTTCCGGAAGTTATAGAAATATTACGGTACTGCGTGAGAACAAGCCCCTAAAGAACTTTGATCTCTACACCTTCTTGCAAAATGGAAAGATGGATATTTTTCAGTTTCGTATGGGCGATGTCATCAATGTGCAAAATATTAAAAACTATGTGAAAGTTTTAGGAGATGTGAAACGCCCCTACAGATACGAGATGAAAGATACGAGTGTGAAACTTAAAGACTTGCTAAATGCAGTTATCCCAAACCCTACGGCAACAAACTTCACTGTCACAAAATGGAACCAAGACAATGAGCAGTCAGTAACGATTCACAGCATAAAAGATAATGATGACTTTGCCATTTACAGCGGGGAAGCGGTAGAGTTCTTGCCGGATCATAATACCAAAAGCATCGCCATAAAAATAAGCGGGGAACATTTAGGGCTTCACAACCTTGTAGTGCCAAAAGGGACAACCTTAGGAGAGGTATTTGCACAGATCAGACCCTCAAGTCTTTCAGATATGAACTCTTTTAAGCTTTACAGAAAAAGCATCGCCATAGAGCAAAAAAAGCTACTTGACGCACAGCTTAATGATCTTGAAGCCAAAACACTCACAACAGGATCGATGACAACAGAAGAGGCGATCATAAGAAAGCAAGAAGCACAGCTTGTGCTGAACTTTATACAAAGAGCAAGAGAGGTACAACTCAAAGGAAAGGTAGTGATCAACAAAGATACAAACCTCTCTAAGATCATATTGGAAGACCAAGATGAGATCTACATTCCTAAAAAGAGCCATATGGTCATAGTACAGGGTGAAGTGATGCTCCCGGGAGCACAAAGCTATGTTGAAGGGATGAGTTTTGATGATTACATAAACTCTTGCGGAGGGTATACTTTTAGAGCGAACAAGGAAAACGTACTTATCATCAAAAAAAGCGGGCAGGTCATCAGCTATGATGCAGACTCTTCGTTTGGCTCAGAGTATAAGGTCAAGCCGGGTGACAATATCCTTGTACTCGGAGAGGTAGATAGTAAATACCTGCAAGTTGTAAAAGATATCACACAGATTGTTTACCAGATCGCTGTTGGAGCGGCTGTTGTTCTGAGATACTAAAAATTATGCTTAAACTATAAAGAGAAACAATGCTAAATGAAAAACATAGATTTTACGGGAAAACGAAACAATTTGATAGAGAAGCGTTAACAAAGCTTTTCAACGCTTCAATGTTTGACTATGTCAGAGTTGTTGTTCTCTTTGGAAGTCGAGCAATAGGTGAGCAACACGACAGAAGTGATTATGATTTTGCTGTTTTAGTTGGAGATGATGCCGTAGATGATGGATGGGGAGTTTACTCTAAAGTTTGGGCTGATATTGGCAAAGAGTTTGGGTTAGATGAAGTTGACTACGATGTTATAGACCTCTCTAAAGCTACACCAGAAATGCTCTCAAGCATAAAAAAAGGGTACATAGTTCTAAAAGGAGATAGAGATGACATTTCAAGAATACTTGAAGAAAACTAAAGAGGTTGCCGAAGAAGAGAAAGAAATACTAGACGAAATGAGTCAAAAGGAAGTATGGTCAAAAGTCGAAATTAGAGCTGTGAAAAATTCTATGCAGGTGATTGTAGAAAATGCCATAGGAAAAGCAAAAAGAATTTTGAAACATTACAATTGCCCCGTCATAGCACAAAAAGGCTCTGATGCTTTTTCCTTTATGTATGAGATGGGACTAATAGATGATACTACTTACGCAACTATGCGGAGTGCGATAGGACTTAGAAACGCAATGATACATGACTATATGAATTTTAATGATGATATTTTAATGCAGGTAGTAAAAACAAAAAAATATGTACAAGTAACTTCATTTTTGATGTCAGATACGAACTACACTACAGTACAACTCAAGAGAATTGAGAACTTTTTTCTGACATAATATGGATATTGTAAGTTAATTGTAAAAATTTTACTTGTTATGTGGAATGAAAAGTACGATACTCCTTTTCGTATAGTTGTCAAGTCGTATGCCCGTTATAAAAAACAGCTGTGAAGTATTTGATCCAGATACTTGATTTTGTTATTGAACAAGACAAACAATAGCTTTTTAGCAGTCGATATCGACTTTACATCCAATGATCAGAAGGTTCTCTGCGGTTGTTTGGATTTTTATTTAAGGTAATTTTAGATAAAATAATCACATTTTAAAATTTGTAGTGAATGTTTTTTGGCCAAGGAAGAAGATGCAAAATACAAAGATAACAATAGTGGGTACAGGATATGTTGGTATTTCAAATGGAGTGCTGTTAGCTCAAAACAATGAAGTGGTAGCATTAGATATAATTCCCCAAAAAGTAGAGATGCTCAATAATAAAATTTCTCCAATTGAAGACAAAGAGATTAGTAAGTATTTATTAAAAAGTGATTTAAATTTTAGGGCTACACTTGATAAAGAGGATGCCTATAGAGATGCTGAATATGTTGTCATAGCTACTCCTACTGACTATGATGAAAAAACAAACTATTTTAACACCTCTTTAGTTGAAACAGTCATAAAAGATGTTTTGGCATTAAATCCAAACGCAACTATGGTTATAAAATCAACTGTACCTGTTGGATATACAAAATCTATAAATGAAAAATTTAATACGGCAAATATCATATTTTCTCCAGAGTTTTTGCGTGAGGGAAAAGCTTTGTTTGATAATCTTTACCCAAGTCGCATTATAGTCGGTGAAAAATCAGAGAGAGCAAGAAAATTTGCAGAACTGCTTGCTGAGGGTGCTATCAAAGAAAATATAGATATTTTGTTAACCGACTCTACAGAAGCGGAAGCCGTCAAACTGTTTTCAAATACTTACTTGGCAATGCGTGTTGCTTACTTCAATGAACTAGACTCTTACGCTCAGACACATAATTTGGATGCTAAACAAATCATAGAAGGTGTAGGGCTAGATCCTCGTATAGGTACTCATTATAACAACCCCTCTTTTGGGTATGGTGGCTACTGTCTACCAAAAGATACGAAACAACTCCGAGCTAACTATAAAGATGTTCCATGTAATCTCATAAGTGCCATAGTTGAGGCCAATAGTACGAGAAAAGATTTTATTGCGCAAAGCATTATCGATAGAAATCCTGACATAGTCGGTATATATAGACTTGTGATGAAAAGTGGAAGCGACAACTTTAGAGCTTCTGCTATTCAGGGGATTATGAAGCGTCTTAAAGCAAGAGGTATAGAAGTTGTGTTATATGAACCGGAACTCAAAGAAGATGAATTTTTTCACTCTAAGGTGATTAAAGATTTGAATGAGTTCAAAAACATAAGTGATGTCATAGTAGCAAACAGACTCTCTCACAATATAAAAGATGTAGAAGAAAAAGTATATACAAGAGATATATTTAACAGTGACAGTTAAAAGTTGGAGAGAAATACAAGTGAAAACAGTTGAATACACGCATAAGCAAAACTACAACAAAACGTTAGTTGTTGGGCATGCACTGTCTGATCAAAAAGCAGTAATGGAGTTGTTAAATGCAGGCGGAATGAGTGCTGCAAAACCATTGCAACAACACTCCATAGAAGCGACTGAAATCTCTCACATACTCTCTCAAACATATAACCCTACAGCTGTAAGTAAAGAACAACTCAGTGTAGATAAAGTATGGGATGGACTAGCTCTTGATCTGCTAATGAGCAACAGAGATGAAAAATGGTGGGGATGGTCTGATAGTGAAGCATTGCCATATTTGAACTACTGGAAGTCCATAGACTCTAAATTAGGTTTTATCTTTGTATATGATACTCCTGAGAGTTTTATGAAACAGATTTTATCAAAATCAGATACTCTATCTTCAGATGCCATTGCAAAAGCCGCTGATGAGTGGTGTGAGTATAATGAAGCTCTTTTAAAATTTTACTATCGAAATATGGAACGATCTTTACTGGTAAATACACAGCAGGTAAAACTAAGAACTACGGAGTATTTGCAGCAAGTAAGCAAACAAATAGGTCTTAAGAGTACAGAGATAGACGATAACGCCATTGTCACGCTTCAAGAGACATTTCAAGATGATGCAAGTGATCCACTTTTTTCTTATCTGATTGAGGATGTTCTTAAAGAGTACCCAAACATTACAAACCTATTTGAAGAGATGCAATCTGTAGCAAATTTACCTTTTAATGTTTTAAACGAAACGCAGCACACTCCTTTAAATGCACTCTTAGCATTGCAAAAGGATAAAGAGCAATATAGTAGGTTGCGAGAGAAATTCTCTTCCACTGAAAAAGCAAATGAAGCATATCAGAGTCAGATAGCTAGATTGGAGAAGAAACAAAAAGAACTAGCAGAGCTAGAGAAGTCAAAAACATCTGAAAATGAACTGCTCCTTACACAACTGATGTCAGTACAAGAGGAACTTGAGAAGTACTACCTAGCAAGTCAAAAAAGTACAAAAGAGTTAGAAGCACTACAAAAAAGTTTGCAAGAAAAAGAAAAAGAGAATGAATCTTTGGTAAAAGAGTCTGCATCTGTAAAACAGAGTAAAGCTCAAGAGTTGGAGTCTATTAAAAAAGCAATTGCTCAAAAGGCAATAGAAAATGAAGAGCTACTTATACAACTGATGTCTGTACAAGAAGAACTTGAAAAGTACTATTTGCAAAACACAAAACTAAAAGAGAAACAGCAAGAGGTAAAAAGACACTATGGTGCAGCAGAAAGAGTGAAGCAACAACTTAGCTACCGACTTGGTGCTAAGATGATAGAAGAGTCGAAATCTCTCGGGGGGATTTTAGGTATGCCTTTTAGTATGAGAACAGTGTACTTAGAGTATAAGCAAGATATGAAAGAAAGAGCAGGAAAAAAACTGCCTCCTATAGAGAGCTATGCTGATGCGTACGAAGTGCCACGCATTAAAAAGCATCTTTCATACAGACTCGGAGAAGCTGCCATAAAAAGTATGAAGTCTCCGTTTGGCATTTTTAAATTACCTTTTGCATTAAAATCTGCATATAATGATTTTAAAGCTTCGAGAGAATAAAAATGCAAGTTTTTAAAATAGAAAAAATACAAAATTTACTCATAACAATAGACAAAGAGAAGGTTTTGCTAGATAGAGATGTTGCTAAGCTTTATGGTCTTGAGACAAAAAGAGTTAATGAAGCAGTGAAAAACAATCAAGATAGATTTCCGGATGGGTATATTATTGAAATAGATAAAGAAACAAAAAATGAACTGGTCGAAAATTTCGACCGCTTCAAAACACTTAAACATTCTACAAGTAACCCTAAGGCATTTACTGAAAAAGGTATTTATATGCTTGCAACAATTTTAACAACAAAGCAGGCTGTTAAAACTACAATAGACATAATAGAAACATTTGCCAAAGTGAAAGAACTCTCTAGAAATATAAATAACATTATGAATACAACAAATGAAGAACTGCAAAAACAGTTGGCTAAGCAATCAAATACATTGCTAGAAGAGATAATAGAAATTGAACCTGAAATATTGCATGGTGAAGAAGATAGTGAACTGATAGAAACAACTACGAAATTTGAATTTAATTTAGGCTTTGCTAAAGTAAGTCGAAGTATCAAGAAGGTAAAAAAATAATGATGTTTAAAGAAGATATAAAAACTGTTTTTCCACTTTTAAAAGAGCTTTATGATTTGGATGGTCTCATTTTAGTAGGGAGTGATGTAACA
>JALWLL010000077.1 GCA_026996295.1 Sulfurimonas sp. | reverse complement strand
ACCCCTTGTAAAATACGGAAAATATCAAATATATCCTTTGGAGTTATATCTCGCTCCAAAAAGAAGTGAAGCATTTGTTTCATAGCAGCAGAGGTGTTGCTGTTGTTTTGCTCTTTGATGGTCGCAATAAAATACTCTACAATAGAAAGCGCATAGGTACTCTCAAACTTTTTAAGAGAAATTTTATATGCGCTAAATATCCTGATGAGCTTTTTTGAACCTACCCATTCATCTACTATAGATGTGCGATTGTGCTCAATATGATCAATAATACTCAAAAGATAAGGTGAATAATGCTTTGACATAGTTCTCTTTGTTTATGAATTATTTAAAATTATATCCAAAAAGAAAAAAATGCGATGAAGAGAGTCTATATATACAGGGATCACAAGCTAAAAATTCTCTTATGTGACCCCGATATATTAGTAAAAAGTTTGTTAAAGTTTAAAGCTTAAAAAAACTAGATCTTTGCATAGTGTACACTGATACAAGCTTCCAAGGATGCAAGCTCTTGCAATGTTTTGTCATCTACGGAATTATCTACAAGTATGACAGCCAAGGCTTCTTTATTTGCATTTCTTGCAAGTGAAAAATCAGCAATATTAACATTGTTATTTGCCAAAATAGTGCCAACACTTCCAATAACACCCGGAACATCAGAATTTTTAAATAAAATCATGTCACCTTTAAGTGCCACCTCAATGTCAAAACCATCAATAGCAACGATACGCTGCAGCCCATCATCAAAGATTGTAGCACTGATTGTCGTGATGCCATCAGCAGTTGTCAGTTTTGCCGTTATCAGGTTTTTATAGACAGCTGAATCACCAAGGTTATCTGCTTCAATGGAAACACCCTTCTCTTTAGCTATAAAATCCGCATTTACATAGTTGATTTTATCACTTGATTGACTCATAGCGCCAACTGTTACAAATGTTGAAAGTGAATCTACATACTCACCGATCTCACCATTTCCACTAACCTTGATAGAGATGATTTGACTTTTATTGATCTGTGATGCCAAAAAGCCTATCTTTTGACCCATCTCTAAAAACGGTTTTACAAACGGCGGTATCTTTGATTCATCAATAGGGAGGTTCATTGCATTTGGATAGGCGATGCCTTTAGCCGCTGCTATAGCATTTTCAGCTGCTTGCGTGCCTATGTTATATTGTGATTCATATGTATTTGCACCAAGGTGAGGAGAGACTACAATGTTATCAAGATCTAGCAGCTTGTTATCTGTAGCCGGTTCTTTGCCAAATACATCAATACCTGCAAAACGGATCTTTCCTGATTTGAGTCCATCATATAGAGCATCTTCATTATAAAGATCTCCCCGTGCACAGTTAACAAGTACTACGCCCTCTTTCATTTTAGCAATCTCTTTTTCACCAATGATACCTATAGTCTCTTGGTTTTTAGGCGTATGAATAGTTATAACATCACATGCTAAAATATCATCAAAGTTCTTCGTATATGTCATATCAAGATCTGTAACTTTTGATGGGTGAATATATGGATCATATGCAACAATATCCATTTCAAATGCCTTGGCACGTTTTGCAACACGAGAACCAATGTTACCAAAACCGATCACACCAAGTTTTTTCCCTTTAAGTTCGTGCCCGTACCATTTTTCACGCTTCCAAATTCTCTGATTTTTCAAATGGTCATGAGAGTAAGGAAACATTCTCATACAAGAAAGCATGTGTGTCATTGTGAGCTCAACTGCTGCAATGGTATTGGCAGTCGGTACATTCATGACAATGATACCCTTTTTAGAACATCCGGGGATATCGACATTATCAACACCTACACCTGCTCGAACAATCGCTTTTAGATTCGTTGCATGTTCAATGAAAAAAGTATCTACATCTGTAGAACTTCTTGTAATAGCTACATCTGCAGTTGGAATAATTTTTTCAACAAGTTCTTTTTTATCGACATCAGCTGCCATAACAAAATTGATGTGTTCATCATTTTTAAGCATCTCAAGACCGGCTTCATGAATATGATCACAAACGACTACAGTATATTTTTGCATTATACATCCTCTTTATACGGCATAATTTTTGCCGAGATTTGATAATTTTTCAATATTTTTACCAAAGAATTCAACTTGTCAATACTTTTGGAAAAAATATATAACTCAATTCTATCTTTATCTTTTCTGAGATAATACCTTAGATTGTGTTGTCTTAACTCCTGTTTTAAACAAAAAAGCTGATATGGGTCTAAAACAGAAGCAGAAAGTTTATAGATAGTTTCAGGAATAACTTCTTTTTTGAGATCAACTTTTATATAGACTTCGTTGACAGGATAAAAATAACCCAATCTTTCAGTTTTTGAAAAATGATCCAACCAAAGTTTTTTTGGTTTTTCTTGAACAGTTTCACTTTGATAATCAAGTTGTCTTTCAACATCATCTAAGTCAGAAGGAGAGTTGATTGAAATTAAAAAAAAGACAATAAAAACGGCAACCCCTAGTGCAAGCACCGGAGTAAACCATTTTAGTATCTTTTGCATTGTGTTTATTTAAATTTATCTTTTATCAAGTCACCTAAAGAGTGAGATTGGTTATCGTTAATCTCTTCAAGGAGTGCCTGATTTTTAATATAATCCAGTTTTTTCACAGATAAACGGATACGATCACGACGAGTGTCGATAACAGCTATAGCTGCTTCGATCTCTTGACCCGGCTCTAACTCTTCTTTTACGAGAGGAGAAAGATCTTCATCACGGATAAGTGCATCAACACCGTCATCCAAAGATACAAAGATTCCGAAATCTTTAATATCACGTATCGTACCTTTTACTACAGAATTCACTTTGTGAGTCGTAGCAAATTTATCGATAGGACTCTCTAAAAGTGTTTTACGATTTAAAGAGATTTTTTGATCTTCTAAGTTAATCTTAGCGATTTTAACTTCTACTTCATCACCGGATTTTAAAACATCTTTTGCTTTTGTGTTTTTCTCCCAAGAGATATCTTGGTTATGTAAAAGACCTTCAACACTGTCGATACGAACAAATGCACCAAAGTCAGTTAAAGATGTAACTGTACCTGTTACAACATCACCCTCTTTGTATTTTTTTGCAAATTCATCAAATGGTTTTGGTAAAAGTCTTTTGAGTGAAACACGTAGTTTATGTGTTTTAGGATTGATCTCAATAACTTCAACATCGATCTCTTGACCAACTTCCAAGTAGTCATTTGGATTTTTAACATTTTTATCCCATGTGATCTCTGAGATATGTAAAAAGCCTTCTATATCATTTCCAAGATCAACAAATACACCATATGCTTCAATATTTGAAACAGTTACAGTGATAGTATCACCTTCATCAAGCTCACTTTCCACCTCTGCCCATGGATCTGGAAGCACTGCTTTGATTGAGAGTGAAAGATGACGCTTATCTTTGTCATAAGAGATAGCTTTTACAGTTACAGTGTCGCCCTCTTTATAAAGTTTAGACGGATTTACCGGCCCTTTGTAAGAGATCTCATTGTAGTGCACTAAACCATCAACACCGCCAACATCAACAAACATACCATAGCTAGTGATCTTCTTGATAGTACCCTCAACGATAGTATCATTTTCCATCAGCTTGTCTATGATCTCTTTTTTCTTTTTGCGCTCTTCATTGAAAAGTTTACGACGAGAAACTACGATAGAGTTCTCTGCCTCATCAATCTTAACAACTTGTGCTTTGATCTTACGACCCACTACATCATCAGTGTCTTTAAACGCAGCCAATGAACGAGGCATAAAGAAAGAAACATCATCAGCTTCTACTACATAGCCACCACGGTTTTTCTTAACGATAATACCTTCTATAACCACATCTTCGAAGTTTTCTTTGTTTGCATCAATAAAATCAATAGTTTTTTGTTGCTCTAAAACTTTTTTGTATGAAATCTTAGGACGCTCATTGTAGTATCCCATAATCATTACTTTAATCTTATCGCCGGTATTAAACTTCAACTCTCCGTCTTCACCACGGATCTCATCTAAGTATATAATACCCTCTAGCTTGTCACCAACGCCAACTAATGCTCTGTTTTCATCCTCTTGGATCTCAACAATTTCACCCTCTACGATGCGACTTGTTTCTTGCTTTTTCTCACTTGCAGCAAACATCTCTGCAAAATTTTCTTCTTCTTCAAATGATTCGTTATCGAACGCCATTACCTATCCTCTGTTACATAAAAATTGTCGTGATTATATCTTAAAATTAATTATTTTTGTATTAATTGAGGAGTTTTTTTTTTGAAAGTTGTTTTTTGGTGATATTGAGAAGATTTTGTCTCAATATTACCCAATCGAAATCTATATTATTAACTGTTATACACAATTTTTTTCGATAGAATCTACAACATTTTGAATAATCCAATCGGGAGTGGAAGCACCTGCGCTGATACCGCAAAATGTTTTCCCCTCAAACCATTCATAACTGAGATCATTTTCATCTTCTATGTGATAACTGTCCGTGCAATTATCTTTAGCAATACTAAAAAGCTGTTTTGTATTTGAAGAGTTCTTTCCGCCGATAATTATCATAATATCTGCCTGTTTGGATATCTTACGAACAGCATCTTGGTTTTCAAATGTCGCATTACATATAGTGTTAAAAACTCTTACCTCTTTATAACGGGGAATGAGATAATTGGCTATCGTCATATAATCTTCCACTTTTCTCGTGGTTTGTGCTATAAGTGCGATATGCTCATGCAGTTTTATTTTTTTAAGTTCCTCTACACATGTCACTACAAAAGCACCATGGGTTGCATACGATTTGACACCCTTGATCTCAGGGTGTGCCTCATCTCCAAAGATAACAACACTATATCCCTTTTCACTCATCTCCTGAGCGATCTCTTGAGGTTTTGTGACAAAAGGGCATGTGGCATCCACAACATCAACCCCCGAATCTTGCAGTGCTTTGAGCTCATCTTTGACTATACCGTGAGTTCTAACGATCGCTCTTTCACCTGATTCAAATGCCTTAAAGTCTTCCACAAGACCAACTTTAAAATCTTTGTCAAGTCTTGCAATCTCTTTGGAATTGTGAATCAACGGGCCATAGGTTGCAGAGTTTTTATTTTCTTCTGCTATTTTTATAGCACGTTTCACACCAAAACAAAAACCATATTTTTCAGCAAGCTCTATTTTCATTTCACTATCCTAAAATTCTATTTGCGTTAGTTTTTGTAAAAGTTCAAAAAAGTTTGGAAAAGATGTATTGATACACTCAAGATCACTCACTTCCATACCACACTTCAGTCCTGCTATAATAAAACTCATAGCGATCCTGTGATCACCGTCACTCTCAACAGATGCTTTTGTAAGCTCACCGCCCACAATACGATAACCATCTTTATACTCATGTACCTCTATGCCACACGCACGCAGCCCCTCAACTACAGTCGCTATTCTGTCACTCTCTTTCACACGTAACTCTTCTGCATTTTTCACAACACTCTCACCCTCAGCACAAGCCATGGCGATAGATAGAGCAGGAAGTTCATCTATAAGCCATGAGATATTATGCTCTACAGTGATAGCTTTAAGAGGAGCATATTGTACATGTATATTGCCTATCGGTTCATATTTGTTATCGGTTAGTTCATAGGAGATGTTTGCACCCATATGTTCTAACGCTTTAAACGCTTCAATACGCGTTGGGTTCAGTGTCACACCCTCTAAAACAATATCAGAACCCGGTACTATCGCAGCTGCTACTGCAAAGAAAAATGCAGAAGAGGGATCTGCCGGCACCCTGATTTTCAGTGGAGAAAGCAATTGTTTCATCGGTTTTACAGTGGTTGTCAATCCATCGACTTGCACCTCTGCACCCATACCTTTGAGCATTCTTTCCGTATGGTCGCGGGAGAGTTCAGGCTCTGTATATCTACACACTCCATCAGCACGTAAGGCTGCCAGGATCATACATGATTTCACCTGTGCAGAAGCTATTTTTGACTCATAAGTAAAAGCCTTTAAAGAGGAGCCTCTTATACTTAGTGGAGCAAGATCACCATGCTCTCTTCCATCAATCTTCGCACCTATACTTATAAGAGGTGTTGTGACCCTCTTCATAGGACGTTTACGAAGATATTTATCACCTGTGAGTACAAAATGACCCTCTGCCGAACTGAGAAGACCACAAAAAAGTCTCATTCCTGTACCTGAATTTCCACAATCCAAAATTTCAAAACTCTCTTTGATACCATCTGAAGATATTTTAATAACATCTCCATCATCCACAACATGAGCTCCAAGATTTTTTACGATCTCTAAGGAGTTGAGTGTATCTTCAGCTCTTAAAAAATTTTCTATCTCACTCACACCCTCTGCCAGCATACTGAACATAACACTTCTATGTGAAATCGATTTATCTGCTGCAATATTGTCAATTTGAACTGAAAAAGGTTTTGATGGAAAAACTTTTACTCTGCTCATCGTAAACCTATCCCCAATTCGTTTTGCAAAGCATCTAAAATAGTTTGCATCGCAAATGTTATATCTTCCTCTTCAAGTGTCTTAGTATTTGATTGTAATATAAAACGGATAGAAAGACTCATAGTATCACCAAGCGATTCATCCGTGTATGTATCAACAGGGTAAAAGCGGATCAACTCTTCACTTTTGTTCGCTTCGATCACTGCTTTAATTTTTTCGTATTTCATCTCTTTTGGTATGATGAGGCTAAGGTCTCTTGTTGAGGCTTGGTACTTAGAAGTCACGTGAGCTTTTTTCAAGCCATAAGGAAGCTTCTCAAAATCGATCTCACACATATAGGTCACATCAAGATCATAACTTTTTTCTACATTAGGATGCACGCGAAACAGCTCTCCAACCACTTCACCTTCTATGATGATATCTGCACACTGATAATTATGGGAAAGCGTATGTTGTGTTTGAGACTCTTTTAGTTCAAAATCACCGATAATATCAGCAATTTTTTGAGTAAATAGAGCAAAGTTTACTTTTTCAGGTTTCCCTTTATTTAAAAGCGTTTCACCCTCTTTGTCTCCACAAAACAGCACGGACATCTTTAGGGATTCTTCCCGTAAAGGGTTAAATACCGAACCGATCTCAAAGAGCTTTATGGAAGCATATCCATTTTTAGCATTGTTAGAAGCCGCTTTCAGAAGTCCTGTTAAAAGTGTTGGACGTAAAGTATCCAAAGTATTGACAATTGGATTGAGTAGCTCCAACTCCTCTTTTGTTGTTTCAAAACCATACTCTTGAAGTACTTTTTTCTCATCAAAAACGAAATGGATACTTTCATAAAAACCACTGTGCGCACAACGATATCTGAAATTGCGTTTTTTCTTATAGGCAAAGTAATCATCTTCTAGTCTGTTGGCTTCTGTAAAAGTAAACGGTTTTGATGGGATATTGTCGATGCCGACCATTCTAACGATCTCTTCTATGATATCTTGCTTATTCACTATATCATGACGAAACCTTGGAACAACGATAACAAAATTATTGCTTTGTGATTTTGATGTATTAAAACCTAAATTTTTCAAAATTTTTGTTATTTTCATCTTATCAATATTTGCACCGATGATAGCGTCTATCTCTTCTTTGCTGACACTGACTATTTTATCTTCATAAGAGTCACACAGCTCAATATTACCGCCATAGATGGAAGAATCGGAATTGTGTTCAATCAGATCAAGACAAAAACCCAAACCTTTGTTCAGCTCAGGTTCACTTCCTCTTGATGTTCTATAGTACATTGGTCCTGCATCAATTTTATGTACAGACATCTTCTTAGAGATGATATCCGGTGGGATATAACTCGCTTCGATAAGAACCATCCCTTTTGTATAATTTACTTTAGATGAGTCCTCTTGAATGATTCCGATGATAGAAGCTTTTTCTTTTCCCATAATGCAAGCAAAACCGTTCTCATCTTCTGTAAGTTCAATTTTTGCCATTGTATTCTTTGCTTCACAGAAAAAATCATAATTATATGCTCTAAGGATCACACCCGTAGAGTGCGTCGCATAAAGCATAATAGCTTCAATACCCGACTCCCGCTCATCATCAATTTGTGCCAGTCTGAGTTTTACAACAAAAGGAAGCGTCAAATTCTCAAGATCTACCGCTCTGTAGCGAAGATTTACATTCAGATCATTGTGATGTGTTAAGCTTAAAATTCTTCCGATACCTATACGTCTGTCTTCATTCTCTTCAACATTTTGCTCTTTAAGCGGTCTGTCATAGGCAGCACTCAGATCACGTGCAATACCTCTGATACTTAAACAATCACCCCTGTTAGCCGTCAACTCGATCTCTATAATATCATCACTGAAAATAAAATTTTCACTCACCTCTTGACCAAGTTCGTATCTGCCTACGCTGCTATCAAGTTCAATGATTCCATCTTTGGTATCGTGAAGCCCTATCTCAGAAGCTGAACATATCATCCCCTCAGATTCTACACCGCGAAGTTTGACAGGTTTAATAACAAGACCACTCGGCATCGTTGCACCGATAGTAGCTACTACAACATCCAAACCTTTACGAACATTGGAAGCTCCACATACGATTTGGCGTACACTCGTACCTATATCGACTTTACAAACATTAAGCTTGTCTGCATCGGGATGTTTCTCACACTCCAAAACCTTGCCAAATATGATTTTAGGCGGTACTTTATACTTGTGAACACTGTCAACTTCCAAACCTATTGAGTTAAAAGTTTTCACAAGTTCATCTGTTGTGATCCCTTTTAGATCTATCCACTCTTCCAACCAACTTCTAGTAATAATCATTGAAACTGCTCCAACAACTTAATATCTCCTTCAAATAGAGAACGAAGATCACCAATTTGATGAATCAGCATTGCAAACCTTTCAACTCCCAGACCAAAAGCATAACCACTCACATTTTTATACTTCACCGCTTTAAAAACATTGGGATCAACTATACCACATCCAAGTACTTCCAACCATCCTGTATGTGAACAAACACGACACCCCTCACCTTTACAAAACACACAAGAGATATCCACCTCCGCCGAAGGCTCTGTAAAAGGGAAAAAGCTTGGACGAAAACGAACCTCAATATCTCCAAACATATACTTTAAAAAATCTTCTAAAATATACTTTAGGTTGGCAAATGAAACTTTCCCCTCATCATCGACCAAAAGCCCCTCAACCTGATGGAACATAGGTGTATGTGTCAGATCATAATCACGACGAAACACAGCTCCCGGTGCTATCATACGAATTGGCGGTTTTGTATTCATCATAGTTCTTATCTGAACCGGTGATGTATGTGTACGAAGAAGCATCTCATCTTTAAAATAAAATGTATCTTGCATATCCCTTGCAGGATGGTATTTAGGAAGATTCAGTGCTTCAAAATTGTTAAAATCATCTTCTACCATATTGCCTGTTTTGACTGCAAAATTCATAGCAGTAAAATACTCAACGATTCTGTCCATAGTTTCCATAACAGGGTGCAATGCTCCTGCTTGACTTTTTGAAGTAAAAAGGGATACATCAATAGACTCGGCTTTCATAGCTTCTTGCAATTGTAAGGTCTGCAAAGTTATTTTTCTCGCTGTAAACTCATTCATGAGTGAGCTTTTATGCGTATTGAGATCTTTTGCTATTTGTGCTTTTTGATCATTTGGGGCACTTTTCATTTTAGCAAATTCTGCTGCTAAAACACCCTTTTTTCCAAACACAGAAATACGGATCTCTTCCAGTTTTTCAACACTTTGTGCTTCTTTTATTGCGTCATACCACTCTTTCAAATAGAGGCTCCATAATTATTAAAATTTTAGAATAGATTATAGTCAAAAATATTTTATATACAGCTTCATCAAAGAGAATAATATGCTATAATTTAGGATATAACCAAGAAATAAAAGGAAAAACAATGTGTTTATTTTGCAAAATAGTAAATAAAGAGATACCTTCAAACCCAATTTTAGAAGATGAGAATTTTTTAGCATTTCACGATATCAACCCAAAGGCTCCCGTGCATATTTTGGCAATTCCTAAAATCCATGTAGAGAGCTTCAACGAGGTAAGCGGTGAGCTTATGGGTAAAATGACAACTTTTATCCAAAAAGTAGCTCAAGAGATGGATATAGACAAAAGTGGCTACAGAGTGATCACAAACATAGGTGAAAACGGTGGACAAGAGGTGCAACACCTGCACTTCCATGTTTTGGGTGGAGCCAAGCTCAAATGGGGTCACTTCAGTGATGCCGATCCAAAAGGGCACTTTTAAGTGACAATGTAAAGGTATCTTCTTTGTTCAAAAATATAATCTTGACAACTCTGCTCTCTTGTGCCGTTTTTGCACAGGGAGCGGATCAGTTTCAGCTTCAACAGATGAAAGAGTTCAATGCCTATAAAAAAACTCAAGAAGAGAGTTTTCAAGCCTACCAAAAAGCACAACTTGAAGCTTATAAAAACTACAAAAAAGAGCTAAGTGCTTTTTGGGATGACCCCAAACTCTCAACAAAAAAAAGATGGGTTGAGTACACCAAAGATAAAAAAACAAGAACCGATGTAGATTTTGCCAACAACACAATCACGCTCGAGACGATTGCATCTTCACAGGCACAGGCACAACAAAACCTTAAAGCGGCGCTTGCATATGTGGTAACGGTAGATACGCACACTGCACAGCAAAGAGATGAGCTTGAAAAAAGGCTCCAAAAGATCCAAAAACCTCAAAGTGTTGTCAGTGCAAGGGTGCAAGCAGAACCTATACTCTCACATGTCATATTTGATAAAGCACCTACGAAAAAAAGTGTCCGTGCATATGTACAAAAAGAGATAGCAACCCATACAATAAAAACTCTACAATCTGATAAAGTTAAAGATGCAAAAGTATTTACCCTCACCATAAAGCTTCCATCAGACACCATGATAAAAAGATCACGGCTCTACCTCGAAGAGGTAAGAAAAAATGCACACAAACAAAAACTGCCACTCCCTTTGATCTTTGCCATTATGCATACAGAAAGCAGTTTTAACCCTAGAGCCAGAAGCCACATACCGGCATACGGTCTCATGCAGATAGTTCCAAAAACCGCAGGAGTAGATACCTACCTCTATCTATACAAAAAGAAAAGACTTGTGAGTGGAACATATCTTTACAACAGTAGCAACAATATTACAATGGGGAGTGCCTATTTACATATCTTATACTACAGATATCTTAAAAAGATCAAAGATCCCATCAGCAGACTTTACTGCACCATAGCAGCATACAACACAGGTGCAGGCAACATTGCATGGGCGTTTACGCACACATACAACATGAACAAGGCTGCACCCATCATTAACAGACTCTCCTCTGATGAAGTGTATGCAAAACTTCTCAAAGATTTACGCTGGGAAGAACCAAAACAGTATTTGAAAAAAGTTTCAAAAAGGATGGGTGCTTATCATAAGCTCTACGGGGCGTAGAGCCTACAGAGCTTTTTTATGAGGGGCAGGCTTCTATCTCACCCATATCTATTTTCATACCACCGCCACTTATCAACGCTTCGTTTTCTTTGATAAGCTTGCCGTTATGTGTTACAGAGTAAGAGATTTTTGTTGTATCACGGATGGTGTTGATCGTTGAGCAATAGGTCTCTAACGATGCCATCACCCAACGAGCCGCCGTGGTATCATCTGCATCAGAATCAAAACTGTATGTTAAATGCAGCGTATTAAACTTACACGGCTGTGTTTCATTTCTTACAACATCACCATCGACCACTAAATTTTTTACACTATAGCCTTGATTTTTAGGTATTAAAATAATATCCGTAGCACTACATGTTATGATCCCTGCCAAAAAATACTCGACCGGTGAGATAACCGGACAATCAATAACAAAACTGCTCTTTGAAGTTTTTGCTTCAAATTTCATACCCTCTTGATGTGCAATACTTACTTTCATCTATTTTCCTTCTAAAAAAGTTTTAAAATATTCAAGTTGCTCTTTCGTTCTAGAAGATGCTGTTCCACCTTCAGAAGTCCGTGCATTCATGGAGTTTTCAAGTACAAGATATTCAAGCACGTCTTCATTGATGCGGGCATCTATCTCTTTAAGGTATTTCAAATCAAGATCACTCAAATCGATGTTCAACTCTTCACTTTTTGCAACCGCTTTTCCTGTAATGAAGTGGGCTTCACGAAATGCAATACCACACTTCTCAACCAGATAATCAGCAAGATCAGTTGCCGAGAGGTGTCCTACCTTACATGCATCTTGCATATTCTCTGCTTTGACCTGCATCGTTTTAATCGCTTCTTTGAGTATCTCTAAAGATATCTCCGCCGTCTCCACTGCATCAAAAACCCCCTCTTTATCCTCTTGAGTATCTTTGTTATATGCCAAAGGCAAGCCCTTCATAACCGTCAGCAAGCCAATAAGAGAACCATATACACGACCCGTTTTGCCACGTAAGAGTTCTGGAACATCAGGATTTTTCTTCTGAGGCATAATGGAGCTTCCCGTAGAATACTCATCACTGAGTTCGATAAAACCAAACTCATAGCTTGACCACATAACCAGCTCTTCTGAGAGTCTTGATATATGCATCATTAAGGTAGAGATATTAAACAGAATCTCTAAAGCAAAATCTCTGTCGCTAACCGTATCCAAACAGTTTACACTCACGCTATCAAAACCTAGAAGCTCAGCACTCATCTCTCTATCAATATTATGTGGTGTACCTGCGAGTGCCGCACACCCTAAAGGGGAGATATTATTACGCTCATATGAGCTTTGTAAACGTTCTATATCACGCTTAAACATTGAAAGATATGCACCTAAATGAAAACCAAAATTTATCGGTTGTGCGTGTTGTAGGTGGGTCATTCCCGGGATAAGTGTCTCAGTATGTTTGAGAGCAACTACAAGCATCTCCTGCATAAGCAATTTAACTGCATCTGCGATCTCAAGATTTTTTCTCAATACATAACGGCGAAAATCAACGGCAACCTGATCATTTCTACTTCTTGCCGTATGAAGTTTTTTTCCTGCATCACCTATGAGTGCGGTTAAACGCTTCTCAATGCCCATGTGGATATCTTCATCATGAATATTCCACTCAAACTCACCCGCTTCGATCTCTTTCATGATTTGCTTAAGTCCATCAGTAATCTGACGAAGCTCCTCAGTTGTTAAAATACCCTGCTTAGCAAGCATGGCGGCATGGGCTAAAGAGCCTTCAATATCTTCACGGTAAAGTTTTCTGTCAAACATTATAGAAGCATTGAACTGATCCAAAAGGTTTGATGCACCGGCAGAAAAACGGCCTGACCACATTTTGTCCATAATTTCTCCAATTATAAAAAGTTCGCTATTTTAGCTAAATTTGGTGATTTTTAAAAGATTATAAGAGGGGAACTATGAAAGTTGGTATCTTTCATAAAGTTCATCTTCGAGATTCCAGAGCCCTCTTTCTTTAAGATCATCGACAACACTCTGCGTACAATCGACATCATCCGGCCATTCTCGTGTGAAGCCATCAAGTGATGTTTTGTTGGTTCCATCCACGCCGACCATCAAACCTGAGACGAAAACATCTCTTTGGGCATCCATGTTGTTTGTCACACGCCAGATGATCATATAGGAGTTGTTGACATCATTTTTTTCAGCATCCACAAAAACAACTATTCTTATATAAGTGCTCAACGTTACCAAAGCATCAAAATACTCTTTTGCCGTTTTCGTTTTACGTAATGCTATGACTGTTATAGGATTTTTGGTACGTCTCATAAACTGATGAAGATCAACCGCATCCGGGATAAGTTCTTGCACCTCTTTAAGAAGCTCTTCATCTCCTAAAAGTTGCGGCGCTTCTACTTTGTTTGCCGCGGTTGCATCGATACCAAGCTTACCGCCTACAAGTGTTTCGGGCGATGAATGATCAAGAGCATCCAAAATACCCTCAGAGATAAACATAGACTTCGGTGTAAACCTGTCTAGTATGTATGTTGCCAAAGTCTCATAGTTCTCAAGACGCGGAGCGTTCTCATCGACAAAAATAGCATGTTTGACAAAACTCATCTGCCCTGCTCCCCAAAATGCATGCATAAATTGCTTCGCATGACCTTTATAATGTGGTTGCATCTTTGCTATGATCAGATTATGAAAGCCTCCGTTTTCGGGCATATGATAATCCAGCAGATCAGGTGTAGTCGTTTTGAGAAGCGGAAAAAATATTTTTCCGGTTGCCCAGCCCATATACTTATCTTCCAAAGGCGGTTTACCCACAACAGTTGCCAAGAACACCTTCTCTTTTTTCGTTGTTATTGCACTTACTTCCATAACAGGATATGGTTCTTCCAGAGTATAATACCCCGTATGATCCCCAAAAGGACCCTCAATCTTAAGCTCACTCGGCTCCACCCAGCCCTCAATCACATAATCAACATCTTGAGGTATATACAATGGTGTTGTTAAAGATTTCACAAGCTTTGCAGGCTTTTTCTTGATAAGACCATACATCAACAACTCGTTAACACCATAGGGAAGCGGAGCAGTTGCACACCATGTATAGAGTGGATCACCACCGATAGCGATCGATACCGGCATCTTTTTACCCGCTTTTTGATACTGATCAAAAAAGTGAGAAGAGTCTTTATGTATCTGCCAGTGCATACCCAGATGATTTTTATCATACACCTGAAGTCTGTACATGCCAAGGTTGACAAGTTCACCGTCAAGACTTTGGGTATATACCTGTCCCATAGTAATAAAAGGACCCCCGTCTTGCTCCCACGTCGTCAACACAGGAATATCATAAAGATTAATATTCTCCTCAAGATATTTGACAGCCTGACAGGCACCCTCACCGCTTAGACGCTTTGGAAATATATTTTTCAGGCTAAAAAGCTCACTCGCCATGGAGAGTTTTTCACCAAAACTACGAGGAGGTTTCATATGTAGAAGCTTTGTTATCTCATCAGCTATAGACTCTATAGTTCTTCCAAAAAGAAGTTCACATCTTTTATAAGATCCAAAGACATTCATAAGAACACTTTCAGGAAATTTTTTACCATTTTGTTTGTCAACTACATTTGTAAAAAGAAGTGCTTTACCACCATCTTTTTTCTTCACTTCTGCATATGCGAGATGTGGAATTTCCAGGTAAATATCGAGCTCATCCTCTATAACAGTGAGTTGATCTTCTTTTTGTAAAAGTTTAATTGTATTTTTCATAATTTATCTTTACTGCTCTACTAGAGTCTTTGTGGCATCTCATCTTTAAATGCTACTTTTTCTGCATCCTTAAGAAGATCCAATGCACCCTTGTCTATCATAGCTTCTGCCAGCGTACTTCCAAGATTATCAACATCATCCAAAGCTCGTTCAACTCTCTCTTGCATCACATGTGTTCCATCAGGAAAACCGAGCATTACTCTAAAAACAATACGCTCGCCATCTTCTACTACCGCGTTGCAGGCAACCGGTGCAGAACACCCTGCCCCGATTTTAGAGATAAAATCTCTCTCTATCTGTGTGCATAAAAAAGTATGCTCATCATTTAAAAATTGTGCAATCTCTACAAGCTTTTCATTGCCTTGTACTATTTCAATGCCAAGAGCAGCTTGACCCATTGGCGGTATCATCATATCTAAAGAGAGTTTTTCAACATGAGGGATATCTTTAAGCAAATCAAGTCTGTTGAGACCTATAAATGCCAAAATAATCGCATCATACTGACCCTCTTTGAGCTTTCTGAGTCTTGTGTTTACATTGCCTCTAAGATCTTTTACTTTCAAGTCAGGTCTTTTTTTAAGAAGCTGCATTCTGCGGCGTAAAGATGTAGTTCCGACAACTGCACCTTCTGGAAGTTCATCCAAAGAACCGTATGTATGAGACAAAAATACATCGCTCTGATCTTGACGCTCAGTCACGGCAACAAGCTCAAGCCCCTCTGGGATATACGTTGGCACATCTTTTAAAGAGTGTACCGCCATATCTGCTTTACCCGCGAGCATTGCATCTTCTAGCTCTTTGGTAAAATGTCCTTTACCACCGATGAGTGCAAGTGGTTTATCAAGAACTTTGTCCCCATTACTAACAATTTTGTTTAAAACAACTTCTATCTCGGGATATTTGACCTCTACTCTATCTTTGATATGATAGGCCTGCCAAAGTGCCAAATCTGAAACACGAGTTGCTATTGTTAGTTTTTTCATTATTATTGTACCTTTTTATATTTTTTCTTAGATTTATCTACTTTTCCGTCAAAGTACATAGTTGGCGTACCCTGAACCATAATAAGCTCTGCTAGATCCTGATCCGCTTGATAGCGCTTCATCACTTCCGGTGATCTAAGATCAGAAGGTTTTATGTGTGTACCTAAAGCCTTGTTAAATGCTTTGAGTATCTTTTTAACATCTCTTTCTTTCGGGTTGAGTTGTACTCTGTATAATTTTTCTATAACATTTCTCTGCCCCTCAATCTCTGCCGCAATAGCTGCTTTTGAAAGCTCAACTGCTGCAGGGTGTAATGACGGAAGTGGAAAATGGTAATAATACACGGCAAATTTTTCAGGAGATTTTTTCAAATCTTTAAGTGCCTTTGGCACATACTCTCTACAAAATGGGCATAACGGATCTGAAAAGATCGCTATTTTGTGTTTTGCATCTGCATTTCCAAAAATAAGATTTTCTTTTCTATAGTACTCATCTTTAAACGGTGGCCTCACAAGGTCTTTTAGACTCATACCTGTTTTAACACTGATAAAATCCTGAGTGATATACTCTCCATTATAAAACCAGATCATCTTTTGAGAAACCTTACGGTTTTTTGGTTTTGCTTTTACCATAGCATCTACATTTACTATGTAAGCATCCCATCCTTGCAACTTTTTGATAGCAATTTTCTCTTTGACTTTGACTTTCAAAGAAACAATATTGGGATTGGATTTAAATTTTTTCTCTAAGAACTTCTCTACTACTTTATCCGATGAACTTGCAAATACTGTACTACTTAATAGTAGTGCTGTCGCTAATAATTTCAACATCAATGACATCTGAATCCTTTTGTGTATTGTTTGTACTATCAGTTTTACAACTGTTTGATTTTACATTATAACGGTTAACAAGCATAGATGTAAAAACGCTAAATTGTAATAAAATTCCTATAATATCCGTTAAAAAACCGGGAATTATGAGAAGTATCGCTCCAAAAATAGTAAAAAGATTGAGATTTTGGAACTCTTGAAGATCTATGCGGTTATAAGAGACTGCCTGCATATTTTCCATAAGAGTATTTCTAAAGTTTGCTAAGATCATAATACCTATGAATGCAGAAAAAAGTATCTCAAAAAATGTCATCAAACCGCCAAGGTATGACGATAAATTTACAGATACAATGACTTCCAAAAAAAGATATACAATAAAATATATCATCTACTTAATCAATTCCATAATTTCACCTACTATATCATCTTTTGCAACTGAGGTTTTTTCTTTTGTCGTGCGATTATATATTTGAACCAAACCGTTTGCCAATTCCTTACCAATTATAACAGTATATGGAAAACCAATAAGCTCGGCATCTTTCATTTTAAAGCCAAATCGCTCTTTTCTGTCATCTAACATCACTTCCACTCCGGCATTTTGAAGTGCTTCATAGAGTGCTTCACCTGCTTCATTTTGTGCTTCATCTTTAATGTTGGATATCATAATATTTACCATATAGGGAGCCGTTTGTTTTGTCCAAATGCAACCAAATTCATCATGATGCTGCTCTACCGTAGCCGCAACCAAACGGCTTACACCCATACCGTATGTTCCCATAATAAAAGGCTGTGCCTTGCCGTTTTCATCTAAGAACTCCGCTTTGAGTGCCTCTGAGTAGGTAGTACCAAGTTTAAAAATATGACCAACTTCTATCCCCTTTGTAAAGGAGAGTGTACCATCACAGTGGGGGCATCTATCACCCTCATTGACTTCAGCAATATCTTCAAAATAAGCAACATCACTGATAACAGACATATCAACACCGATATAATGATAATCCTCTTCATTGGCACCACAGATCATCTCCGGAGCATATTTAAGTGCATTATCCATGACATGTTTTGCCTTATCCTGATCAAGCGGGCCTATAAAGCCGGGGATCAACCCTATCTCTTTGAGTTCATCTTCACTGACATCCACAATATCAAGTGCATCGGTGGCATTGATCGCTTTGACCTCTTGCAAATTATCACACCCGCGTAAAAAGAAAAGAACGATCTCCTCTTCATCCTCATAGATCACTTTTTTTGCAACACATTTGATAGTATAGTAGCTATCTACATCAAAATATTTCGCAAGATCATCTATGGTTTTAATGCCCGGTGTTCTAAACTTCTTAAACTCAACCCCGGGAGACTCCGGTATCTCAGTGCGCTCCCCACGAACAGCCGCTTCTATGTTTGCACCATATTCACATTGTGAGCAGACTGCTATCGTGTCTTCACCACTCTCTGCCAATACCATCAGCTCTTTAGAACCACTGCCCCCTATCGCTCCACTATCAGCTTCTACAACTCTAAAATCGAGTCCAAGACGTGAAAGAATTTTTTTATATGCTGCTTCCATAGCATCAAACTCTCTGTCAAGATCTTCTGTACTCGAATGAAATGAATAGCCATCTTTCATAATAAATTCACGACCGCGCATCAAGCCAAAGCGAGGACGGGCTTCATCACGAAACTTTGTCTTGATCTGGTACAAGTTTAAAGGAAGATTTTTATAGGATGTGATGCGGTTTCGAACCAGATCAACCATCATCTCTTCATGGGTCGGTCCAAGAACAAAAGGGTTGTTTTTTCTGTCACGAAACCTGAGAAGCTCTTTGCCGAACTTTTCTATCCTTCCACTCTCAGCCCACAAATCAGCCGGTGTGACAAAACTAAGTTCTACCTCTTGCGCACCAACTTTTGACATCTCTTCGTTGATAATATTTTCGATCTTTTTTATAACCCTTTTACCAAGAGGCATATAGTTGTAAAGTCCACTTGCAACCTGAGAAACAAAACCTGCACGTGCCAAGTAGATATGACTCGCTAAAACGGCATCAGATGGAGCCTCTTTGGTTGTAGGTATAAAAGCTTTTGATCTTCTCATCTATCTGCTTCCTTTTAGGATAGAATCACATTTGTATTTTTCAGGTACTGCAGCTCCCTTGTTATCTTCTACTAAAAACTGCAAAGCACCTGTAATCATGTCTGATTTTGAATCTTCTGAAACACTTCTCATCTTCTGAGTCATATCGTGTAAAAATCTTTTCAATGTCTGCTCACACATTTTTCTTGCCTGAGCTTCGTACTCTTTTGGAATATATTTATTCTTTATAGCTCTTGAGCTCTCTTGTTGTGCCGCTGTATATGCTTTTTCGTATATCTCTTTGATCATTGGTTCCACTTCCAAAGTATTTAACCACTCAAAAAACTCCACGACAGCTCGTCCGATAACCGAGTGTGCTGCTCTTGCACTCTCTTCACGAAGACCCATATTTTCTGTAACGATACTTTTAAGATCATCGATTTGGTAAAGGTTGATCCTCTCCCCTTTATGGTAGTTTATATCTCTTGGAAGTGCCATATCAAACCAGTATCTGTCAAAATCACATGAGTGGATAATATCATCGTTTATGATAGGATCGGGTGATGAAGTGGCCGTAAAAAGAATCTCAAACTCATTGATAGCTTTAGGAAGCTCTTCAAAGTCTAAAACTTTGGCATTACACTCTTGTGCCAAGGCAACAGCTTTCTCTTTTGTTCTATTCATTATGTAAACATCGGCACCGTTAGATACAAGATGTTTCGCTGTGATCTCAGACATCTCACCTATGCCGATAACAAGAGCTTTTTTATCTCTTAGATCATCTACAATAGACTTCAGTTGTGCAACTGCCACACTGGCAATCGAAACAGGTTTTGATGAAATATCTGTGGAGTTTCTCACTTTTGCAGCACATTTAAATGCATGATGCATCGCACGTGCAAGTTTTTGACCACAAAAACCATGTTCACTCGAAAATCTAAACGCATCTTTGAGTTGACCTGCGATTTGGGTCTCACCGATAACAAGTGAATCTAAGGAACTTGCAACACTGAAAATATGGTGAATTGCACTGATATCATCAAAAACATCGGCACGACCCTCAAGCTCTTCTATACTTATGCCGGCTCTTTGTGTCAACATGTTAAATATATGATTTGTAGCCTCTACAAGATCACTACAGCTGCAAAATACTTCCATTCTGTTACATGTAGAGATTAAAATAGTCTCATTGATAGCATCATTATCGTTGAGTTTGCATAAACACTCACGCTGTGAATCAGCATCTGGGTATGAAAGTTTTTCTCTTATCTCTAACGTTGAATTTTTATGTGTGAAACTTATTGTTAAGTAGTGCATCAGTAACTTCTCTTTATCATTATTTGTAAAATTTCAACAAGCTCTGTATCATCCTTTACAGCTTGCATTGCCTCATTTGAAAGCTCTTTTGCGAGTTCAAAAGACCTTTCAATACTTTTATGCTCTTGCATCATCTCTTTAATCCATTTAGAATCTTCTTCCTCTAAAGGTTTGGCATGTAAAGCTTCGAGCTTTTTTTGCCCCTGTGCATCTAAAGCCTCATGCAGATAGATATAGGGAAGTGTACATTTTCCCTCTACAAAGTCATTCATCGCAGGCTTGCCAAGGGTAGCCTCATCTGAAGTGATATCCAGAATATCGTCTATTATTTGAAAAGAAAGACCAAGATTACGACCATATATCGCATACTTCTGTGCATCCTTAGAAGCCAAGAGTGCGCTTGCTTTTGCCGCTGCTTCTATGAGAGTAGCCGTTTTTAAATACAACATATCCAAATATGCTTTTTCATCGCTGTTGAATGTTTCTGCCATTTTCACATCTTTCATTTCACCCTTAGAGAGTGCTGTGACAGATGCCGCTATTGTTTGTGCTATCTCTTTGTTAAAACCGACCAACTCTGTAAAAGCTTTTGAATATAAAATATCCCCAAGCATCACAGCCACTTTACTCCCTTCTGTCGCATTCACAGAAGCAACACCGCGTCTGAGCAGTGCTTCATCGATCACATCATCGTGTAACAGGCTTGCGGCATGGATCAGCTCTACAATAGCTGCCAATAGAGGTGCTTTTTCATCATCTGGAGCTATTTTTAAAATAAGCTTCGCCCTCAGCCTTTTGCCGCCTGAAAGCATTGTAAACAGATGTGTCACTTCTTCATAGTCAATCTCTTGTATCAATCTTGCTATTTCACTCTCAACTCTTTGCATCATCCCTCTTTAACCATTTTTCAAATATTTCAGTCTGATTTGCATTTCACTGTCAGACAAAAACAGCTCAAAAACTGCTTCATTCGTTTCATAATGAAACTCTTTAAATTTAACCAACATATAGGGTACGTTATAGCTCAAACCTTTTGGTTTCAGCTCAAAACGAAAACTTTGGTTTTTATCTCTTAAATAAAGTATGTTTTGTGCAACAATTTTATCATAAGATCTCAAAACCACAAGAGCACCATTTTTATAAAGTGTCCACCTAAATTTAAAGAGTTTTTCAACGGAGTCATATTTTACAAGAATTTTCTTTTGCTCATCCTTTTTTAGAGAAATAGTTTTTACATCTCTAAAATCGTTTGCATATGTAACACTAAAACATAGTGCTACAAAGATAAAAACCTGAAATATAACTCTCAATTTATTTATTCACTTTTTGAAACTATATCACCCATCAGTTCAATACATAAACTTTTAGATTTATTTTCAACTGCATCCATCTCTGAAACAAGCATATTTTCAATTACTCTATCATATTCTGCGCCTAGTTCTTTTTCAAGAAGCAGCTCCATAGCAGCACGCCTTTGTATAA
This sequence comes from Sulfurimonas sp., assembly GCA_026996295.1. Classification (GTDB taxonomy): domain Bacteria; phylum Campylobacterota; class Campylobacteria; order Campylobacterales; family Sulfurimonadaceae; genus Sulfurimonas. Next base: position 18,190 of record JALWLL010000077.1, on the reverse strand, counting down.
ATTTTTCAAGATCATATCTTACAACATCATTGTTGGCATTGAAAATAATATCCATCAATTTACTTTTTGGTGAACCCATAAACACATCATCTTCGTCTTCAAACATTCCGTACATTTTATTTCCTAATTTTAATTTTCGCGATTATATCAATCAATTTCTTAGTATTAGCCTATAATATTTTATTATTATATTATTTTACAATTTGCGTTCCGACACCCTCAGACGTAAACAGTTCTAAAAGCATAGAGTGCTCAAGTCTTCCATCAATAATATGTGCTTTGTTCACACCCCCTTCTATCGCTTCGAGGCAGGCATCTACTTTTGGAACCATTCCTCCATGGATCGTGCCATCCTCTTTGAGTGCCACCACTTCATCTTTAGTCAGGGTCATTAAAAGTTCTTTCTCTTTGTTAAGAACGCCTGCCGTATCTGTTAAAAAAATGATCTTATTGGCACCGATGGCTTTTGCAACGTATGAAGCACAAAGATCTGCGTTTATATTAAACCCGGGATGTCCCATCTCTTCACCTGCCGCAATAGGAGCAATAACAGGAACAAATTTTTCATGAATAAGATTTGAGATAACATCAGGTTTGACATTGGTGATATTGCCGGTAAGACCCCACTTGGCAAAATCTTTTGCTTTGGCGGTAATAAAATGAGCATCTTTACCACTGACACCTATCGCTTTGGCACCGTGAGAGTTTAAAATAGAAACGATCTCTTTGTTTATCTCTCCACTGAGAATCATCTCTGCTATTCGCATCACCTCTTTGGTTGTCACCCTTTGACCGTCAATAAATTTCGTATCAATTTTCAGTGCATCGAGCATATCGGTAATCTTTTTTCCACCACCGTGAACAATAACAGGTTTAATACCCACAAGATACATCAGCAGGATATCTTCTGCAAACTTCTCTTTTAACTGAGGTGATGTTTGCGCAGATCCACCATATTTTATAACAACGATCTCTTTGTTAAATTCTTTTATAAACGGTAAAGCATCAAGCAGGGTTTTAACAGTTTCAATTTTTTTTTGCACCGTAGTTTTCCTTATAATTATTTATAATTTTAAAAATATCTTCATCCACTTTCACTTCTAGATCTAAAAGAGAAACTGGAAGCTTAAATGATTCAACCTTTACAAAATCTTTATATGTCAGTAAAAGAGAATCAGCACCATCTCTTTGCAAAATCTCCTCCAACTCCTCTTTTTTAAAGAAATAATGATCTTCAAAATAGTTTTTACTTACCACTTCCGGTAAAAAAGGATCGAGGCGACTTGGTCTTGCTATGGCAGTCACTAATGACATTTTATCACTTTTATTTTTAAGTTCCACTATTCTTTTAAAATCTTTCCCCTCTCTAAGTACATAGACCCTCTTTTGAGCCCATTTTCTCTCTCTAAATGGTCCTGATGGCAAACAGCTTCCGTTCGTACTTTTTACTTCTATGATAAAATCCAGTTTTTTTATATCATGCTTTGAATAAGCATCATCTAAAAAAACAAGTTTTGCACCCAGCTCTTTTGCTTTTTTGATCCCCTCTTTTCTATCTTCGCTAACTATGACAATCGCCTGAGGTACTTTGTGTGCATAAATCATCGCTTCATCACCGCTTGTGTTAACATCACATAAAATATTTTCTCCATCACTGACAACATAGAGCCCTACACTTTTTCTTCCATACCCACGCAAAACAATAGCAACACTTTCATACTTGCTTGCAAGGGCACTTACAAGAGGAGTTTTTCCGCTTCCACCAACACTCAAATTTCCAATGCTCACAACAGCAACACCAAGATCTTGAGAGTGTTTGGTTTTAAAACGTATATACATTGCAAAACAATAAAGCCAACTCAACGGTAAGAGTAAAATAGAGATGATTTTGTGGATCAGGTTTGGGTTGTAGAAATACTCTTCAACCCAAAATACGAAGAATTTTTTCAAACTTTTGTTTTAGCAATTTTCTTAATGGTATCTATAACAAATTTCACCTCTTTATCTTCCATACTGGCATAGATAGGAAGTGATAAAACCTGCTGAAAACTTCTAAGTGCTACAGGAAAGTCATTGACCCGCAAGGCATACTTTGATTTATAGTATGTTAAAAGATGCAAAGGGATATAGTGAAGCCCCGTTTCCACACCGGCATCTCTTAAATCAACTGCAAATGAATCACGATTTTTATCTATCTTGATGATATAAAGAGAAAAAGGATGCTCATCATTACTCATATCGGGAATCGTGACATGTTCTACTCCGCTGAGAGCTTCACTGTAGATTTTTGCAATCTCTCTTTGTCTTGCTATATTGTGATCTTGCTCTTGTATCTGTGCTCTGATATATGCAGCATTTAACTGACTCAAAGAGTAATCATTTCCAATATCGACAACATCGTAAATATACTCCAAGGCATCTTCATCACGAACAATAGCGTGATTTGCCAGAAGTCTTGCTCTTTCCATGATTTCATCATCGTTTGTAACAAGCATACCGCCGTTACATACATTTTTTCTCAAATGAGATGAAAAATTAAAACATGTTATATCAGCACCCGTTGAACCGATCTTTTCCCCGTTGTAAGTAGCACCAAGAGCATCACAGGCATCTTCAACCACTTTTACATCGTTGGCCTTTGCCATAGCGTAAAGTCTCTCAAGGTCTATACACTGCCCTGCAACATGTGTAACTACGACCGCTTTGAGCTTTTTCGATCTGTTCTCTTGCAGGTAAACTTCCAGCGCCTCCAGGTTGATATTGTAAGTATTTGCATCTATATCTATAAAAACCGGCTCTGCATCAAAATGGCGAACAACTTCTGGAACATTTGGATGTGCATTGACAGAACATACAACCTTATCTCCACGTTTCAAATCAAGTGCCAGCATTGCTAAATGCAGTGCAGATGTTCCATGAGAAGTTGCCAGTGCATACTCTGCACCGACATATGTTTTGAACTCATCTTCCAGCTCTTCTATCTGATTAACATCTTCTCCGTCTAAAACATCACTCACATTGGAGTGTTCCTTGCGTCCGCTAATATATCTACTAAATGGAATTTTCATCTCTTCTCCTTATAAGGTTATATCTCTTGGATAATTAAAATCATGGTTAATGGTTCTTGATGTCAATTTTGCAATAACAGGCATCTTTCTTTTGAACTGATTACGAAAAATTCTGCCTATAATCATCTCCAGCATCTTCTCATCAACACCTTTTTTGATAATCTCTTTTTTACTCAGTCTCTCTTCTACATAAAGTTTCAAGGCTTCATCAAGTTGTGCATAGCTGTAACCGAGATCAGCTTCATCACTTTGCCCATCCCACAGGTCAGCCGAGGGTGCTTTTTGTATAATACTTTGGCTCACACCAAGATACTCTGCCAACTCATAGACTTCACTTTTATACAAATCCCCTATGGGATTAACGGCGCTTGAGAGATCACCGTAAAGCGTTCCATAACCAAGCATCAACTCACTTTTATTACTAGTACCTAAAACAAGTGCATTCTCACGTGCAGATATATCAAAAAGGGTTGCCATTCTCATACGTGACGAGAAATTTCCCTTACGCAGATTATCCATATCGGGAGTGATCTTTTCATAAGCTCTCAACATAGGTTCTATCGATGATGTGATAACTCTCATCTGAAACTCTTCACAAAGTTCTTGTGCATCATCTAAAGAGCTTTGTGAAGAGTAGTGTGAAGGCATCATTACACATAAAAGATCATCTTTAAAAGCTTTTTGTGCCAAAACAGCTACAACTGCAGAATCAAGCCCACCACTCAAACCAACCACGACTTTGTTTATAGAAGTCTTTCGCACTTCATTCTCAAGAAAGCGAACAAGATAGTCTGAGATCTGTTTGTATTTACTCATTTGAATATTAAACCTTTAAAAAACTTTAACAAAAAATATTATATCTAATTTTTGTAACAAATGTGTCACTAACATTAGCATATATGCTTATGAGCCATAAAATTTAGCTCTTTACATGAAAATCCTGCTTCTTTTCGTGCATCGGTATTGAGATTTTTTGCCCGTAAAAAACCTTGAGGGTAATATTTATCAATAATTTCAAAATAGATAGATTTGTCTTGAGATATTTTTTCACAGGCATATGCAAACCAAATATCTCCCTTTCTTACATGATCTATCTCCTCTTTTAAAATAATCTCTAGTGCTGTTGTGATCTTCTTCAACATCTCATTTTTTGGAAGTTTTTGCAGTTTTTGCAATATCATCGGAGTAGCATCAAGCCCGTTTGCTTCGAGATATCTTGGAACAACAGCCATCCTTTCTACAAGGGTTTGCGTCCTTTGTGAAGCCTCAAACAGTGCATTGTGTACTTCTATATCACCATAGTTTGCACCAAGCTCTTGTAGCAGTTTCTCAAGCATTAAAAAGTGCTTGATCTCATCATCTGCAACTTCAAGCCAGTCATCATAATACTTTTGTGTCAGCCCATGAAACCTATATGCAGCATCCAAGGCAAGATCAATTGCCGAGTATTCTATATGCGCAATGGCATGTAAAAGATTTATCTGCCCCTGTATGGTTGTAAGGTTACTTCTTTTGGGAACATCCTGAGGTGCTACTATAGTACACACTTCACTATAAGAGGGGCTTTGAAAAAACTTTACATCATAACTTTCTTCAAATTCAAGTAAGGAAGCCTTGTATGCAGCATAAAATTTTTCAAAAAGTTCAATTTTTTCCCGTGGAGTTTTAGCTTCTATAACTAACTCTAATTGTTTATAAAATTTCATACGCGTATCATGATATAATCACACTAAAAAAGAGATAAATCATGCAGATAAAAGTAAAAGCGATGGGTGAGTACCAAACAAACTGCTATATAGTAAATGTTGAGGGAAAAGAGTTTATCATAGACCCGGGTGTAGGTGCGACAGAGTGGGTCATGCAAAATGTCACGAACCCTGTTGCCATTTTAAATACGCATGGTCATTTTGATCATGTATGGTCCAATGCAGAGTTGCAAAAAAAGCTGGGTATCAAACTCTATACACCCCAAGGTGATGTGATGCTCTTAGGCAAAAGCTCTTGGATGCCTTCACTGCCACCCTCAGTTCCCGATGTGGAAGTAAAACCTGATGAAGAGTTTGATTTTGATGGAGTAAAAGTCAAGTTTCGTCATTTTCCCGGCCATTGTCCGGGATGCTCTACTATAGAGATAGGTGATGCGATGTTTAGTGGCGACTTTATTTTTGAACGCTCCATCGGCAGAACAGACTTTCCCTATTCCAGTCCCCAAGACATGAAAGAATCGCTCGAGCGATTCAAAAAACTCCCCTATGACAAAACAATCTACCCCGGTCATGGCGGCACTACGACCATAAAACAAGAACAACAATACGCAGACTATTGGATCACTCAACTATGAAAGATCATTTTAAACACAAAGCCGAGGATTGGGATACAGCTGATGTCAGAGTTCAAGGTGCTAAAAAAATTGCAGATGCCATAGAAAAGAACATACAACTCGATAAAGATATGGAGATACTTGACTTTGGTGTCGGTACAGGTTTGCTTGGGTTTGAGATAGCAAAAAAAGTACAACAGGTTTATGGTGTCGATACCTCTGCAAATATGCTTGAGAAACTTCAAGAAAAAAATACAGATACTCTGCAGATAAAAACTTTTCACCAAAATATTTTACAAAAGCCTATCGAGCAAAAATTTGATGGTGTTATCAGCTCAATGACACTGCATCATGTGCAAGATCTCGAGCAGTTCTTTGAAACTATTTATGCAAATATCAAAAAAAATGGTTTTCTTGCCATAGCTGATCTTGAGAGTGAAGATGGATCGTTCCATTCAGACAACAAAGGTGTTCATCACTTTGGATTTGATACACAAGAACTTCACACTATTGTTGCAAAAGCAGGTTTTAAAGATATCTCATTCAAACATGTCAATACCATAAGGAAGCCACATAAAGACTTTAAAGTTTTTTTGCTTCTTGCCTATAAATAAACTTTATAATAAAAAAACTTAAGTTTTGTTCCACTTTTATGATTAGACTACTACTCCTCTTCCTCATCAAGGAGATGGAGTTTCAGTACATGCCTGTCAGTTACTACAGTTTTGAACTCACCATCGAACACTTTAATATCCAGCACATGTGCCGTTACGTGCACATTTCTCTTTCTTCCCTCTTTATGACGAACTTTTGCGATAACGCTCACAATATCACCCAGCTTTACAGGGGAAAGGAACTGAGAGTCACAAGCAACTAAAACAACATTTCTTTCATTCACTGCTGCCATGGCCGCATAATCGGCTGCACTGAAAATAAATCCACCATGAATGAGACCTTGATCATCTGCAAGCATTTCAGGAACTGTTCTGAGCTCTAACTCAACATAACCAACTTCCATTTTTTGAATCTCACCACTCAACTCCCGATTGATTCTTTCGTGCGTTTTTAATACCACTTCATCTTTTTCACTTCTATAATCATTGAGTTCTAGTTCATCATCTTGTACTTCATTCTCATTCATTTTTTATCCTTACATAATTTTACATACACTCTTTGTGGTGCAGGATAGCCCTCAACTGTTTTAGAAGGATCGGCAGGATCTAAAAAGTCTTCAAGAGATTGCCCCTCTATCCACTCTGTTTTTCTTTGCTCAGTCGCATCTGTCTTGGAGGTCTCTAGCACTTCAAAATCATCAAATCCTGCTCTCATACACCAGTTTTTTAAAGATTTGATCGTTGGCACAAAATATATATTTGGTATCTTGGAGTAAGATGACTGCGGAGATAAACAGATCTCATCATCACCATCTATATAGAATGTGTCAAGTATCACCTCCCCTTTTTTATCAAGACCCCTGTAAAGCGACTTCAGCATCGCCACAGGATCACTTCTGTGATACAACACACCCAAACAAAAGATGGTGTCAAATTTTTCATCATAAAACTCTAAATGCTCTACACCAAGCAGTTCATACACAATCTCACTTTTGATAAAATGGTTTATAAAATCAAACTGCGTCTTATACAGAGGAGACGGATCAAACCCAACAAGCAACTTCGGCTCATCTTCAAGCATACGAAACATATAATACCCGTTGTTACAACCTATATCGGCAACTCGCTTATCTTTTAAATGAAAATGTTTTCTTAAAAGGTTATATTTTATATTGCTCTTCCACTCACTGTCTATAAACGTACCACATACTTCAAAAGGGCCTTTTCTCCATGGCATCATCTGTTTTGCTACATCATAGATCTTTTGTGTGTCTGCTTCTTGGGAACTGATCTTCACGGTATCACCAAGTTCTATTTCACATGAAATATCTTCAAGTGAATCCAACACTTCTCGAAGTGGAGCTATATTTTTCCACGTCATCCATTTTTTTCGTTGCTCTTTTATACTATATATGTCCATTTTAATCACTATGCTATCTAAATTTTATTATAATTGTACCCTAAAAAACTCTTAGGATTATTTTATGCGTTTAGAAAAAAAAGCAACAGTTGTTTCCACTTCTGTTGCAGGTATTTTAGTACTGATGAAGATGACTGTCGGGATCATGAGTGGTTCTATTGCCGTGCTTGCTTCTGCAATTGATTCACTGTTGGATCTTACTGTTTCACTTTTCAACTATTTTGCACTCGCTAATGCAGAAAAAGATCCTGATGACAAATTTCATTTTGGAAGAAGTAAAATCGAGCCTCTTGCCGCCGTCATAGAAGGGACAGTCATATCACTCTCCGCTGTTTTTATTTTTTATGAAGCAATAGCAAAGATCACACATAACAGAGAAATGCTTCATATGAGTGAAAGTATCTGGGTTATGGTAGCTTCTTTTATTATTACAGCATTCTTGGTTACATTTTTAAACTATGTGGCCAAAAAAACAAAAAACATGGTCATCAAAGCAGATGCTCTTCATTATAAAACAGATCTCTTCTCAAACGGTGCAGTGCTTATGGCACTTGCACTTATTTCAATGACCGGAGAACAGCTCATTGATCCTATCTTAGGTATGTGTATCGCTATTTATATGATCTACTCTGCGTATCCTATTATCAAAGAGGGTGTTTTAATGCTTCTAGATGCAGCACTTAAACAAGAAGAGATCGATAAGATCATAGAGGTGATCAAAAGTGAACCGGTCATTACTGCATATCATGATCTTAAAACACGAGAGTCGGGTTCGCACATCTTCATCTCGGTACATACAGTATTTAATGTCAGTATTTCCCTGTATGATGCCCACCTTATTGCAGACAGAGTTGAGGCAAAGATACGGGAACTCTTTGCTGATAAAAAAGTCCATATTCTTATTCATATGGATCCTTACGATGACTCTGATATAAATACAGCTGAAGATATTTACTAATTAAAAAGATAACTTTAATTAGTAAAACTTATATTCTTAGCATATTGTAATATAACTTTTCTTGATCTATTCGACATTTTCATCACAAAAAAGATGCTATTATATGTGTAATTTTCCATATCACAAAAGGAAACTTTTATATGTTAACAACATACATTTAAAGACCTAACAATCTTATCTCAGCAGTTTTGGGTCTTTACAAAACAAAGGTGCTTATTTTGTTAAGATTTATTATATGTTTATTTCTCTGTCCTGTTTCTTGCTTTTGCCTTACAATCGTAAATGGGTATAAAATTGCTCCTAGATCACAGTTAAAAAAAGCTGATCTTTATAATGCCGACCTGACAAACGCACAGCTACAATACGCCGATCTTTCAGAAGCCAATCTCTCAGAAGCTCAACTCCAATGTGCAAATCTCAGCAATGCAGATCTTCGTGGTGCGGATTTGAAAAATGCAGATATCGCACTTACCATATTTGATGGAGCCAAACTAGGTGGTGCCTTATGGGTGAATGGTCTGTATTGCAGAAAAAACAGCATAGGTTTTTGCAGATTTATCTATAAAGCGAAAAAGAAAATTACTAAAAAATATATTGATCTCAAAGGTAAAAACCTTTCTCAACAAAATTTAGATGATTCTAATTATACAAAAGCAGATTTAAGGGGAACGAACTTCTGGAAGGCTTCACTGCAGTCCGCAAAATTTTTTAAGGCAAAACTTCAAGGTGCATGTTTAAAAAGCTCCAATCTTCATAAGGCAGATTTTACACAGGCAAATCTTCAAGGAACAGATCTTCGATGGGCGAACCTCAAAGATGCAAAATTTGACGATGCTCTTCTTGATAGGGTAAGGTTGGAAGGTGCGATATGGATAGATGGCACAAAGTGTGCCAAAAAAAGTATTGGAAAATGTATCCCTGTAAGTGAATAAGATTATCTTGCGAACTCGGTAGCCCGACTTTCACGAATAACATTTACTTTGATCTCACCGGGGTACTGCACCTTCTCTTCTATCTCCTGAGCTATCTCTTTTGCAATTAAAACAGACTCGTCATCATTGACCATAGTGGCATTGACTATCACTCTTACTTCTCGACCGGCATTTATAGCATACGCCTGTCTTACTCCTGTATGTCCGGCTGCGATATCTTCGATCTCTGTTACACGTTTTAAAAAGCTCTCGAGTACTTCACGTCTTGCTCCCGGTCTTGCAGCAGAGAGAGCATCTGCCGCACATACTGCACCACACTCTATCGACTTTATCTCCTCTTGACCATGATGCGCATAGATAGCGTTGATAACAACACTGTTCTCATTGTAACGGTTACATATCTCAGCACCCAAATCAACATGATTGCCATCACTTTCATGCGTTAGCGCTTTGCCGATATCATGTAATAATCCTGCACGTTTGGCGAGTATGGGATCGCCACCCATCTCTGCCGCCATAATACCTGCCAAGTGGGCAACTTCCAAGGTGTGTGCCAAGGCATTTTGACCATAACTCGCACGGTAACGAAGTCTCCCTATAAGCTTCATCAGTTCAGGGTGCATAACACCGATATTTAAGTCGGCAACCACCTCTTCCCCCTCATTAAGAATAGCGGTCTCAAACTCATCACACACTTTTTCATATATCTCCTCAATGCGTGCAGGCTGAATACGACCATCTTCTATAAGCAACTGAAGTGTTTTTGTTGCAATAGCACGCCTGTAAAGGTTAAAACTACTCACCATGATTGCATTTGGCGTATCATCTATAATAATATCAACACCCATAAGTGTTTCAAGGGCTTTAATGTTTCTTCCCTCTTTTCCGATAATGCGACCTTTTAATTCATCACTATCCAAATGAACAAGATTTGTCAGTCTCTCAGAAGCAAACTCACCGGCATAACGACTCGTTGCCTGAGCAAGTATGTAATTTGCTCTTTTTTTAGCCTGTTGTTTCGCTTCATTTTCATAACGTCTCACTACATGTGCTATATCAGCACGCGATTTTTCTTCAACTTTTTCGAGTAAAACAACTTGAGCTTCCTCTTTTGTCATCCCTGCACTATGCTCTATAGCGTGTAGTGCTTCATCAATTTTCTCTTCATATCTTTTTTTAAGTAGGTTTAACGATTTTTCATTTCTCTGTAAATCAATCTTTTTTGCTTTTAATATAGTACTTTCTTCTTGAAGTCTTCTCTCTTCAGCTTGTTTGTACCGTTTAAAGCTTTGCTCTTTTCGTATTACTTCATCTTCTCTTTGATGAAGATCAGCTTTAGCTCTTTCTTTTGCATTTTCATACTGTTTCATCGCCTCAAGCTCTATCTCTTGAGACTTTAAGTTAGATTTTTCCAACAGCATTTGTGCTTCATTTTCTATTGCACTTGCTTTTGCCTTAGCTTTTTCTACGTAAATATCGAAGTTAGCATTTGTGATTTTTTTAGAGATGAAAAATCCTATCAACCCACTAATGATGGCAAGAACACCACCTAGCAGTATTTCGATCAACATCTTTAAATCCTCTTTTCTAGCCTAACCTTTGGTGTAAGTAGCAAATCACATGAGACATCATATGAGTCACAAATAAATTTTTTCGTATAACAAAGTTCTGATTGAACAAAAATAGTATAAGGTCTCTTTTTTAACTTTGCAAAGAAACGATCATACATCCCCTTTCCAAAACCAACTCTTTGTAAATTACCATCTACCCCAACCGCTGGAACTATGGCTATATCAATTTTTTCTAATTTTCTATATGTATTTCCCGCTTCAAAAATACCAAATTTTTTCTCTTTTAGCGGTAACCTAAATGGTACCATTTTAAAACTTTCGCCTTCCATAAAGGGGATATATATATCACAATTCTGTCTCATTATTTGTAAAGTTTTTAATACATTTGCTTCAAAAGGTAACGGATAATAAAACAGTATTTTTTTATTTTTTATCCCTTTCAGTTCTCGCTGTAAACGCAAGTTCAGTTTTGCGTCCATGTAATATTTGTTGTGTTTGACTCTGTTTTTGATTTTATCGAGACAATTTTTCCTAAATATCGTTTTTGTAAGAGGCATCTAAAATCTTTATAGCTATAATTTCGCATATTCTACAAAAAAAAAGGTATTTATATGTTAAAAACATCAATTTTTCCCGCGTTAGTCGCTTTTATGTTCATAATCCAGGGATGCTCGAGTGATAAAACGCAAGCAAGTGAGGATGCAAACAGTATTATCGCTACGAACAAGTATGTACTTACATCACTCGAAAACAAACAATACACTGTCACAAAAGAGGTTAATAACTTTCTTTTAGAGGGTGCAGAAGGTAAAGTAGTGATTTTCGATATTTTTGCTACATGGTGCCCACCGTGTCAAGCTTCTGCAGCACATTTAAGCTCTTTACAGGATAAATACAAAGATGACCTGATAGTTATCGGTGCTACCGTAGAAGACAACATTGAAAATGCAAAACTTCAAGAGTTCGCAAAAAAATATCATGCTACTTATACTATTGTCAACTCTGCTGAAAACAGACGCTTTGTAGATGCAGTAGCATCTTCGTTGAGACTTGGGGATAGATTTCCTATCCCTATTTTGGCAATGTATAAAGATGGTGTACTTATCAACCACTATGTAGGTGCTATACAAGAAGAATTTGTTGAAAGTGACATCAAAAAAGCTTTAGGAAAATAGGTTTATGTTTGGATTTATAAAAAAATCACTTCAAAAGACCGTAGATGCGATCAAAACGGTCGCACCCAAAAAAAAGATAACCATAACTAAAGATGAACTTGAAGATATTTTACTCGAGGCTGATGTTGAATATGCCCTTGTTGAAATCATTCTCAATGAGATCTACCAAGAAAAGATCACAAGAGATATCCTTCGCTCAAAACTCTTGGCAACTCTGGCTTATACATCATACAAAGAGCCAGACTATACTGCTCCCTTTGTGGAACTCATCGTTGGAGTCAACGGTGCAGGAAAAACAACGACCATCTCAAAGCTGGCTGCCCGCTATAAAAGTGAGGGTAAAAAAGTTGTTCTTGGTGCAGGAGATACCTTTCGTGCCGCGGCGATAGAACAACTGACTCTTTGGGCAAAGAAACTTGATATTCCCATCATATCCTCAAAACAGGGACATGATTCTTCTGCAGTTGCTTATGACACCATAGAATCTGCAAAATCCAAAGGGTATGATAATGTCATCATCGATACGGCAGGTCGTTTGCATACACAAACAAATCTTGCAAATGAGCTCAAAAAGATCAACCGTATCTGTGCAAAAGCACATGAAGGGGCACCACATAGAACCATTTTGATTGTTGATGGAACACAGGGAAATTCTGCTATTGCACAAGCCAAAGCATTTAACGAGATGATAGGGATCGACGGCATCATTATCACTAAGCTTGATGGAACGGCAAAAGGGGGAAGTATCTTCTCAATTGCCTATGCGTTGGAACTGCCTATCTTGTATGTTGGAACAGGTGAACAGCCCGAGAATCTCACACCTTTTGACAAATACGAGTTTGTTGAGGGACTTCTTGATGCCATATTTGAAGAGGAACAAAACTCCCAAGCATAAACTTTCAAGATAAATATGACACTTTGTCATATTTATCCTTTACTATCTTTTTATTCTCTATAATACGTCATTATTACTAACAAGGCGATTTTCATGGCTAAGAAAAAAGTACTTTTTGAGTGTCAAAACTGTGGACTAACGACTCCTAAATGGATGGGTAAATGTACAAACTGTGGTTCATGGGACAGTTTTACAGAACTCAATGAACATCAACAGGAGGTGATAAAACAAACAAAATCTGCAACATCATCTTCTGCAAAAGCTGTAAGTATCAATGAGATCATAGAAAATGAAGTATATAGATATAGCTCACTTGATGATGAACTTGATATGGTTCTTGGTGGCGGTATTGTTCCGGGTTCACTTACTCTTATCGGGGGAAGCCCAGGTGTTGGAAAGTCAACACTGCTTCTCAAAGTTGGCTCAAACATAGCTTCAAGTGGCAAAGATGTGCTCTATGTCAGTGGTGAAGAATCAAGCGGGCAAATAAAACTTCGTGCGAACAGACTTGGATCAAACCACGACAGCCTTTACCTGCTGAGTGAAATACGGCTCGAGCAGATATTGGTCGAACTTGAACACAGGGCGTATGATTTTCTTATTATAGATTCTATTCAAACCATTTATTCTGAGAACATTACATCTGCACCCGGTTCCGTCACACAGGTAAGACAGATCACTTTTGAGCTTATGCGCATAGCCAAAGAAAAAGAGATCGCTATTTTCATTATCGGTCATATTACCAAAGAAGGCTCCATTGCAGGGCCAAGAGTCTTGGAGCATATGGTTGATACCGTCTTATACTTCGAGGGAGACTCTTCTCAAGAGCTTAGAATACTTCGAGGGTTTAAAAATCGTTTCGGGCCTACAAGCGAGATCGGTGTTTTTGAGATGAGGAGTGACGGTTTGATCTCTGCAACCGACATCGCCTCAAGATTTTTTAACCGAAACTCTGAACAACCGGGTTCCGCCCTTACTGTTGTGATGGAGGGCTCTCGCCCTATAATCCTGGAAGTTCAGGCTCTTGTTTCAGAATCACACACCCCGAACTCAAAAAGGCAAGCTACAGGTTTTGATAATAACCGCCTCAATATGCTTTTAGCACTTCTTGAGCGTAAACTTGAAATACCTCTTTCGGGGTATGATGTATTCATAAATATAACCGGAGGCATTAAGATCACAGAAACTGCTGCTGATCTTGCCATACTTGCAGCAATCATAAGCAGTTTTCGCGATCGTGCGATCTCAAAAGAAACAATTTTCATAGGAGAAGTTTCTCTTGTCGGTGATGTCAGAGAGGTATATGCTACAGATGTAAGACTCAAAGAAGCGAAAATGCAAAATATCAAAAAAGTTCTTTTAGCAAAAAAACCATTGGAGAAAACCAATATTAAAACTTTTATAGTTGATGAAGTAACAAAACTTTTAGAATGGTACTAATTTCAGCCTTATTCAAAGAATGTTTACAATATAAATTGTATAATCTGCAAACATGTAACAATTAAAGGAATTAGATGATTGACGCTGAGTTTAGAAGTGAAGAAAGGTTTTCAAAATTATCATTAGCTTATGAGAGTGAAGAGGAAAAAAACAGAGTTCATTCATGTATAGAAAAAATTACTAAAGAGCATAAAATGCAACCGGAGACTTACACTTGTAGCATCTCAAACGGGCGTGAAGTGCTGGTTGTAGAATATCATGACGATATGGACCGTGAAGCAGGGGCTATATTTGAAGAGATTATGAAATCACTTGAAATTACAGAGTGTGATTAAAATATTTGGAGCAAAAAATGAATATGAAAGAGTATGCAGAGGGCAATAAGCTTTTTAGACAGTATTTCAAAAAAAATCAAGAATCCTTACTCGATCTTGTAAAAAACGGTCAATCTCCAAAAGCTTTGTTTATTGGGTGTTCTGATTCAAGAGTGATCCCCGATTTGATGGTTCAAACCAATCCCGGTGATCTTTTTGTTCTTAGAAACGTTGGCAATCTTGTGCCTCCGTACAAACCAGATGAAGACTATCATGCAACAGCCTCCGGGATCGAATATGCCGTAAGTGTTCTCAATATTAAGGAGATCATCATCTGTGGTCATACTCATTGTGGAGCCTGCAAAAGCCTTTATGAGCCGATCAATGATCCCTCACTTATCCATACAAAAAAGTGGCTTGAACTTGGACAAAGTGCTAAAACCTCTGCCATACTCAGCTTAGGAGCAGATGCTCCCAAAGAAGAACTTTTACGCTTAACCGAGAAGTTATCTGTAGTAAAACAGATAGAGAACATTCTAACATATCCTAATGTACAAAAACGTTTTGAAGATGGTTCTTTACATATTCACGGTTGGCATTATGACATTGAAACAGGCAAGATCGACTACTATAACGCTGATACTTATGAATTTTTACCTTTAAAAGATTTGGCAAAGGAAAGTTAATACTACAAAATTTTATAAAATTGTGATATACTAACAAAAATTATAACGTAAAGGGACGGGCATGGCTGAAGAAGAAAGCACAGAAGAAAACAGTGCGCCGGCAGAAAAAAAATCTAGTAATATGTTAATGATTATTATCATTGTTGTTCTTATCTTAATCATCATCATTGGTGCTGTAGTAGCGGTACTGCTTATGGGTGGAGATGATGAAGCTGCTCAAGTAAACAATGCACCTCAGGCAAAAGAGAGAAGTGTATCAAAACAACATAGAAGCTCATCAGGATCTAGCTATAACGACTCTCGTCAATTAAGCGACATAGGTATCTTATACCCGCTAGATACGTTCACGGTAAATCTTAAAAGTGACGCGGGTCGTCGCTACTTAAAAGTAACTATGTCTTTAGAGTTAGAGGGTGAAGAGTTAAGCTTGGAACTTGATAACAAATCTCCGGTATTAAGAGACAGGATCATTAGAATACTTACTTCCAAAACTTTAGAGGAGATCTCTTCCAAAAAAGGGAAACAAAAAGTTTCTGATCAAATTATGGACACACTCAATGCCATGATCTCTGATGGTCAAATCAAAGGTATCTACTTTACAGAATTTGTAATTCAGTAGATGATTGGTATAGACCTTGTAAAAACCTCTCGTATAGAGCGCTTTATAGAGCGCTTTGGCGAGAGAGGACTCCAAAAATTTCTCTCAGATGATGAAATAAGACTTGTAAAAAACCATAAGACTGCGGCTGGATTTTGGGCTGTAAAAGAAGCATGTGCCAAAGCTCTTGGAACGGGCATCGGAGCTGAATGTGCGTTTCACGATATAGAAATATCCAAAACACATAAAGGTGCACCTCAAATCAAACTTGCTCACCACCTACTTGAGAAGTTTAACATTACAAACACAAGCACTTCCATAACACATGATGGAGAGTATGCCATAGCCGTCGTAGCGATACAAACGAGCTAATCAACCACCACCGACGAAGTCAAGAAGTTCCAGCTTATCACCATTTTTCAGCTCATAGCTACCCCAATTGTCTTGTTTCACAATTTCCATATTAACAGCTGCTGCCATAACTTTTCCCTCTAATGATAACTCTTTTAAAAGCTCCATTAATGTTATGTTATCCGTAAAGTTTTTTGTTTCACCATTTATTATCAGTGTCATTGTTTCTCTTTTTCATATAATTTTAATACATCTATCACAGAAAGATTGTGCTTGTGCTTTGCAAAGTCGTAAGCAGTGTAGCCCTCCTCTGTTTTGTGTGTATAGTCCGCTCCAGAGTCAAGTAAATACTCAACAACAGCAGGGTTACCACTAAATGCTGCTTGATGCAATGCAGAGACACCTTCATCATTTTCGAGGTCAATATCAGCCCCATGTAAGATCAAAAATCTGACAAGCTTCATATTTTTTTTCTTTACCGCTAAAATCAGACATGTATTTCCACGATTGTCTTGAGCATCAATATCTGCTCCATTATCAAGAAGTATCTTTGCCATTTTCAGATCTCTTTTTTTGATAGCAATATGAAGCGCTGTCAAGCCCGCTAAGTTTTTGGCTTCTGTATCATTCCCATTTTTTAAGATCCTAGATACATCATCATATTTTTCATAATAAACAAAATTATGTAAATTTGTCCTGCCATCAATCTTATCTGCGTATATGACACAGGTTAATAAAATAAATACACTTAAAAATCGTAACATATTTTCTCATAAAATTAAAATTGCGTTATTGTACCAACTTTTATTGAATAAATTATCAATACTTGTTATACTCAGCGACTGTAAGAAAAACTTAAAACTAATTTGATATTTAAAGAATAATAATGATAAATTCTAAAGAGTTAATTACATACACACAACATTTAAGTTTATTATTTGTTGAAGACCATGATGAATTACGGGAGAACACCACAGAAATATTGAAAAATTTCTTTCATTATGTAGATAGTTCCCCAAACGGCAAAGATGCCCTTGTGAAATACAAACAACATCATGAACAACACTCAAAATATTATGATATTGTGATCTCTGATATTCAGATGCCAAAACTCAATGGAGTAGAGTTAACAAAAGCAATATATACCACAAACCCTTTACAAACAGTCATTGTTCTTTCAGCACATGATGAGTCCAAATACCTTCTAGCACTTGTTAACATTGGGATAGAGTATTTTATAAAAAAACCTATAGACTATCAAGAGTTTTTAGAAGTACTTTTAAATACTTCTAAAAAAATTTACCATGCTACACCATATAGTTTACATGACACAACAAAAATACAACTTAATGATGCGTATGCTTTTGATCTAAAAAATAATTACCTTGTACATAATAAAAATGTTATCTATTTAACCAAATACGAAATACTATTTATGCAACTTTTATGCAAACATATAGGTAAAATATACTCAAATGAAGATATCGTATCTCACTATCACCTTAACAGCGAAAATATTAATGCAAGCAATATAAGAAAATTAGTTTCAAAACTAAGAAAAAAACTCCCTCAAAAAACTATAGAAAGTGTCTATGGGGTTGGGTACAGACTCTTGACATTTAACACTATTTAGATTATCCCGCCAATTCAAGTACTCATTACGATTTTTAAAAATGTCATTGTTAAAGAAGTTATGAAGTGGTGGGTCCTATGTGACTCGAACACATGACCACTCCGTTATGAGCGGAGGGCTCTAACCAACTGAGCTAAAGACCCACTTTCTAGCAAAAGCTGTTGCTTTGTAGGGCGAAATTATACTCAATGGTTACTTATATTTTTCTGATATTT
>JALWLL010000076.1 GCA_026996295.1 Sulfurimonas sp. | reverse complement strand
ACCGTTATACTCACAACAAAATTATTGACAATGTAAATACAATTTTGCTATAATAAAATCATATCAATAAAAAAGGCTTATTTTGAAATTTGAATGGAGTGATGAGAAAAGTAAATTAAATCTACAAAATCATCAAGTTTCTTTTGAAGAAGCAAAAGAAGTTTTTTTAGACCCTATGCATATTTCAAAACTTGACCATCGTTTCGACTATTTTGAAGAGAGATGGATAACATTAGGTACAACAACAAAAGATAAAATCTTAGTTGTTGCCAATATGTTCTTTGATGAAAACGGAGAAGAGATTATTCGTATCATTAGTGCAAGAAAAGCCAATCAAAAAGAAAGGATATTCTATGAGCAACATTAAAGAGAGAGAAAAATTTGATGATTATGAGATGCTAGATGAGTATGACTTTAGCGATGGTGTTCGTGGTAGATTTTATGAACCTAAAAAAATACCCGTTTCACTAAGACTAGATAACGATATAGTTCTCTATTTCAAAAAACTTGCTAGCGAGCAAAAAGTACCATATCAGACACTTATAAATGCACTTCTAAGAAAAAAGTTACAAGAAGTATAACAATTCAAAGAATGTTTGAAAGAGATATATTTGAAGAGGATGTTGAAGAAACTATTGAAAATAGTATTATCATAGAAGAGTCTGAAAAGTCCAACAAATAGGGAGTTACAAGGTGCAGATAAGAGTCTATTATGAAGATACAGATACTGGAGGAGTGGTATATCATTCCAATTATTTAAATTTTTGTGAGAGAGCTAGAAGTGAGGCTTTTTTTCAAAAAGAGTTGAGTCCTGTTTTAGCAGAGGGTCACTTTGTAGCAAGAAAGCTAAATGCAGATTATTTTTTGAGTGCAAAACTAGGTGATATGCTTGAGGTCAAAAGTGAACTTTTAGAGATGAAAGCCGCCTCTTTTGTTCTCAAGCAAATAATCTTCAAAGAGGAGAAAAAACTCTTCGAGATGCAAATCACCTTGGCGCATATAGGCTATGACGGAAGACCAAAAAAGATAGAAGCTACTACCAAGAAGATGCTTCTATCACTCTTTGATACGGAATAAATCTCGACTTGGAAGGTTGTAGAAGCTCTATGGGGTAGAGCATTTGGTTGTCATAGATCTCTATGGCGTATTCACGATTTTCTTTTGTAAGTAAATTGAAAAAGTAGTCAACACCGATGGTAGTCGTATAGTTAATCCAGTCATAGACAATATCATTTCCCAAAAGAGAGTTGGTTTCTATAAAAACGTTGTTTTGAGAAGTGATGGAGTTTGCTATGATCATCATTTTTCTATCTTTATACTGTGTCATAGAAAACAAAAGAGGATCATAGTTTATTTGTGTTGAGAGTATATTGGTAGCGTTGGCATCATAGAGTGTCAGTTGCGACATGATCATACCGCTTTTGACAATAGGTGTGTTGATAAAAAAGCTTCCGTGCTGTATATTTTCGTTGTCTTTTAGTTGTCTTTCAAGGTTTGTTGTTCTTTTTGGAATTAAAAACTTGATAACCTTTTTCTCTTCTTGCGTCAGATACTCAAGTGGTTCATCAACAAAAAGTTCACTGTTGTTTATATCGTCAAAGCTTTCATTGTCTTCATAAGAGAGTGTTTGGTTTGTGTCATTGAGATCATCATATAGATGACGATTTAAAATATCCATCTCCATAAACTTTTTTTCCTGATAATACGCTAGAGTTTTTCCTATATTTGATTGGTCATATAAGATAACGAGCGGCGATACTGATTCTTCCAGAAGCATATCGTTTTGTGCCTGGTAGTCGATGCCGCCAAAATATAAAAACTCAGAAGTTGAGTTCACATCTTTTTTGTTGACTGTTGGAAAGTAAACATTGATCTGTGGGTCTATTTGTGCCACTGTAAATGCTCCGTTTTTGGTAAGTGGAGCTATAACATAGTTGAAACCATCGGCTTGTATTTGAAATAAAGTATTTTGAAGGTCTTCATACTCTTCACTTTCTATTTTGTAGCTCTTGAGTTCAAATGAACGGTTTTTGGCTATGAGATATGCAAAGGCAGCATTGGTAGTTGAAGAAGCATACTTTCCAATGATCTTGTAAGGTAAAAGAAGAGCGATCTTTATTTTGTCGCAAACAACATTTGAACCAAGGTTCAAAATAGAGACACTCATCATACGCACATCATCCAAGCTTTGCTTTTGCAGTTTGGAATCAACATGGGACAAGAATGAAAAGATCATACCTTTATCGAGATACTCTTGTAAGCATTGCTGGTTACACGGGTATGGATCAAGGTTTTGTATGTATGTTTTTGGTATAGGTATATTTGATATCAAAAAGCTTTCACCAAAGAGGGTCAATGGTAGAAGTAGAAGTGTTAATATCAGTTTATTCATAAGCAGCTCTTTATAGTTTTAATAAATTATATATCCCTTTTTCGTTACTTTTGGCAGGGAATTTTTTAAGTATGATATTATATCTGACTGAGTTTAATGTAAGTCTAAATAACAATAATCATACAGAAGTGATTTATTTTAGCTCGTTTAGTTTTTCTTGTGTCGCAATTTTGCCAAGTTCAATCATCTCGTAAGCTCTGTTAAACTCATAAAAATCACAGGTGTCATTTGCGATGTTTATCATAATATCGGGAGCATATCCTGCCATTTTACACTCTAGTACACTGTTTTGCATAATATCTATCGTCTTACCTATAATAGCAAACATATTCATCTCATCAAACTCCGACTTTGGTTCTTTTTCAAAAAAACTTTTTGCTTTTTGTTTGAGTTCAAAAATATTTTTTTTGAGCTTATTCTCTTTTTCTAACTCTTTTGTAGGTATTTTTATGGTGTACTTTTTCGCATTGTTTGCATTAAGATTTACAGCTATGGTGATGTCTGTATTATCAGATATCGTTGGAGCTATGGGTAGCGGATTTAAAACGCCTCCATCTATCAAGTATCTGTTATCAATCTTTTTAGGAGTAAAAATAGTTGGTATGGCGA
>JALWLL010000075.1 GCA_026996295.1 Sulfurimonas sp. | reverse complement strand
CTGGAAAAGTGCAAGCTTTGCAAGAGAGTGAATCAAATTATCAAAATGCTATAAAACAGCTTTCTGCTTCTATTGTGACCTTGGAAGAGAGTGCAAAAGAGTATGAAAAAGCACTTGAGGGGATCAAGAGTCAGCTTGTGATAGCTGCTTTGGACATTGCACAAGAGGTTATCTCCAAAGAGTTGAGTAAGTCATCTTCAGAAGTGGCAAAAATTTTGGGTAACGAACTTATAAAAGAGTTACAAAGTGCTTCCAAGATCACCTTAAAGGTGAATCCGCAAGATCACGGTGTAATATCTCAAGAGATCGGTTCCCTGAAACATGTGGAAGTTGTGTCAGATACTGCTGTAAGCCCGGGTGGTGTTATAGCCATTAGTGATGCAGGAAATATTGATGCTCAGATATCAAAGAGATTTGAGCGGGTTAAAAGAGCCGCGTTAAGCGAATAAGAAAGAGATTGGTTAAAATAAATGGATATAAAGTCATATACAGTTGAAGAGTTAGAAAAACTTTGTAAAGATATTCGTGCTGAAATTTTAAGAGTCGTAAGTAAAAACGGTGGGCATTTAAGCTCTACTTTGGGGGCAACTGAGTTAATCGTTGCAATGCACAAAGTGTTTGACAGCAAAAAAGACCCTTTTATCTTTGATGTCTCTCATCAGTCGTATGCACATAAACTCTTAACCGGACGATGGGAAAAGTTTGAAAGCCTGCGTCAGTTTGGCGGTTTATGCGGCTATACAAAGCCGAGTGAAAGTGAAGATGACTATTTTGTTGCAGGACATAGTTCGACATCTATCTCGCTTGGGGTCGGTGCGGCAAAAGCTATTGAGCTGAAAGATGAAGTGGGAAGCCGGATACCTGTTGTGATGATAGGTGATGGTTCGATGACTGCGGGTATGGTGTATGAAGCTTTGAATGAACTTGGAGATAGAAAATATCCTATGGTGATCATTCTCAACGACAATGAGATGTCTATTGCAAAACCTATTGGTGCGGTGAGTAGGATGCTCAGTTGTGCTATGGCATCTCCATTTTATCAAAAGTTTAAGAAACATACTGAAAATTTTGTTGACAATTTTGGTGATGGCGCACACTATATTGCCAAAAGAATGGAAGAGTCTTTAAAACTGGTGACTCCGGGTATTATGTTTGAAGAGATGGGGATAGACTACATAGGACCCGTCGATGGGCATAATTTAAAATCTTTGATAGAGATCTTACAAACAGCTAAAAACCTTGGTAAGCCCGTTATAGTTCATGCTCAGACCATTAAAGGCAAAGGCTATGAGATCGCTGAGGGCAAAGAGGAGAAATGGCATGGGGTCGGCCCTTTTGATATCAGTAGCGGTGACTCGGCGAAAAAGTCCACCTCCAAGAGTGCTACGCAGATATATACAGAAGCTTTGATGCATTTAGCTAAAAAAGATGAGAAGATCGTTGGTGCTACAGCGGCAATGCCAAGCGGAACAGGGCTGAGTGAACTTATGGAGCACTATCCTGATCGTTTTTGGGATGTTGCCATTGCGGAACAACACGCCGTTACTTCCATGGCAGCACTTGCCAAAGAGGGTTTTAAACCTTTTTGTACCATCTACTCAACATTTTTACAGCGTGGATATGATCAGGTGATCCACGATACCTGTCTTATGGATCTTCCGGTTGTTTTTGCACTTGATAGAGCCGGAATCGTCGGTGAAGATGGTGAAACACATCAGGGTGTCTTTGATATAAGCTTTTTACGAGCTGTTCCAAACATGACGCTTTTTGCCCCTCGTGATGAAAAATCTTTCCATCAGGCGATGGCATTTGCTGCTGCTTATGAGCATCCCTGTTCTCTGCGTTACCCAAGAGGCTCTTTTACACAAACAGATCTTCCCGTATCAGAACCTTTTGAGTTGGCAAAGTCACAATTGTTGCAATCGCGTGAGAGTAACATACTTTTTATCGGTTATGGAAACGGAGTGGGGCGTGCTTATGAGACATCTAAACTTATAGATGAGAGTGTCAGTATTTTAGATCTTCGTTTTGTGAAACCTTTGGATGAAGATACTCTGCTTGAGATGGCTCAAAGACATAAAAAATGGTTTGTTTTCTCAGATAGTGCAAAAATGGGTGGTGTCGGAAGTGCCTTACTGGAGTTTTTGGCACAAGAGAAAATTCTTGATGTACATGTGACGAGCTTTGAGTATGAAGATGCGTTTATAACACATGGAAGTACACCTTTGATCGAGGAATCACTCAAACTGCTTCCACAACAGTTGGCACAAAGAGTGACAGAGCTACTGTAGCATTATAACCCCGCAAAATCTCCCGGTAATTCCATCTGCTCTATAGGAGAAGTATGTTTCTCTTTTGCAGCAGGTGCACTCCTCTGCAAATGCAAGGTGTTCGTGGGTTATTCCCTCTTTGAGAAGTTGTTTTTTTACAATAGCATTGAGATCAAGAAAAAAACCACTCTTTTGTTTTTTGAGCGCATACTCCATCCCAAGTTTTTCTGCTTGCTCAACAATCTCATGCCCAACTTCATAACAACATACTTTGATATTGGCACCCACACTCACATAGATGTTTTTCACCTCTGAATTGTACTCCTTTAAGAACATATCGAGTACTTTTTTAACTATGTTTTGAAATACCCCTTCGCGACCCGCATGGGCTACCGCTATCACCTTGTTGATCGGATCATAAAAAAGTATGGGAGCACAATCAGCGACCATCACCATAAGGGGTGTCTCTTTTTTATCTGTTATGAGAGCATCACACTCGTGTGGAGACTCAAAGTTGTCAGTATCAAGCACTTTATGCACGTGTGAGGAGTGGATCTGCTTCATATGGATAAGGGAGTTTTTTTCATAATGTAGATGTTGTGCCAAAAGCTGATGGTTTTGTTCAACATCTGAGCTTGTATCACCTACATGAAAAGCAAGGTTGAGTGTGGCATAGGGTGTTTTACTGACTCCGCCATCCTTAGTTGTAAAAGCATGTGTGATATTTTTAAAGTTTTTTAATAGATTACTTTGATAAATTTTCATATAATGATTATAACACAATGCAGGGGCAAAAAATTGAGTAAACTAAGTCT
>JALWLL010000074.1 GCA_026996295.1 Sulfurimonas sp. | reverse complement strand
CTGGAAAAGTGCAAGCTTTGCAAGAGAGTGAATCAAATTATCAAAATGCTATAAAACAGCTTTCTGCTTCTATTGTGACCTTGGAAGAGAGTGCAAAAGAGTATGAAAAAGCACTTGAGGGGATCAAAAGTCAGCTTGTACTTGCGGCTTTGGATATCGCACAAGAGGTTGTCTCTAAGGAATTGAGTGGATCATCTTCGGAAGTAGCGAAGATTTTGGGCAATGAACTTATAAAAGAGTTACAAAGTGCTTCTAAAATTACCTTAAAGGTAAATCCCCAAGATCACGGTGTAATATCTCAAGAGATCGGTTCATTAGAGCATATAGAAGTTGTTTCAGACACTGCTGTAAGCCCGGGTGGTGTTATAGCCATTAGTGATGCAGGAAATATTGATGCTCAGATATCAAAGAGATTTGAGCGGGTTAAAAGAGCCGCGTTAAGCGAATAAAAAAGAGATTGGTTAAAAATAAATGGATATAAAGTCATATACAGTTGAAGAGTTAGAAAAACTTTGTAAAGATATTCGTGCTGAAATTTTAAAAGTTGTAAGTAAAAATGGGGGGCATTTAAGCTCTACTTTAGGAGCAACTGAGTTAATCGTTGCAATGCACAAAGTATTTGACAGCAAAAAAGACCCTTTTATATTTGATGTCTCTCATCAGTCGTATGCACATAAACTCTTAACCGGACGATGGGAAAAGTTTGAAAGCCTGCGCCAATTTGGTGGTTTATGTGGCTATACAAAGCCTAGTGAAAGTGAAGATGATTATTTTGTTGCAGGACACAGTTCGACATCTATCTCACTGGGGGTTGGTGCGGCAAAAGCTATTGGGCTTAAAGGTGAAGAGGAAAGCCGGATACCTGTTGTGATGATAGGTGATGGTTCGATGACCGCAGGTATGGTGTATGAAGCTTTGAATGAACTTGGTGATAGAAAATACCCTATGGTGATCATTCTCAACGATAATGAGATGTCTATCGCAAAACCTATTGGTGCGGTGAGTAGAATGCTCAGTTGTGCCATGGCATCTCCATTTTATCAGAAGTTTAAGAAACATACTGAAAATTTTGTTGATAATTTTGGTGATGGTGCACACTATATTGCCAAAAGAATGGAAGAGTCTTTAAAACTGGTGACTCCTGGTATTATGTTTGAAGAGATGGGGATAGACTATATAGGACCGGTTGATGGGCACAATTTAAAATCTTTGATAGAGATCTTACAAACAGCTAAAAATCTCGGTAAGCCCGTTATTGTCCATGCTCAGACCATTAAAGGCAAAGGCTATGAGATCGCTGAAGGCAAAGAGGAGAAATGGCACGGGGTTGGTCCTTTTGATATCAGTAGCGGTGATTCGGCTAAAAAATCCACGTCCAAGAGTGCTACGCAGATATATACAGAAGCTTTGATGCATTTAGCTAAAAAAGATGAGAAGATCGTTGGTGCTACAGCGGCAATGCCAAGCGGAACAGGGCTGAGTGAACTTATGGAGCACTATCCTGATCGTTTTTGGGATGTTGCCATTGCGGAACAACACGCCGTTACTTCCATGGCAGCACTTGCCAAAGAGGGTTTTAAACCTTTTTGTACCATCTACTCAACATTTTTACAGCGTGGATATGATCAGGTGATCCACGATACCTGTCTTATGGATCTTCCGGTTGTTTTTGCACTTGATAGAGCCGGAATCGTCGGTGAAGATGGTGAAACACATCAGGGTGTCTTTGATATAAGCTTTTTACGAGCTGTTCCAAACATGACGCTTTTTGCCCCTCGTGATGAAAAATCTTTCCATCAGGCGATGGCATTTGCTGCTGCTTATGAGCATCCCTGTTCTCTGCGTTACCCAAGAGGCTCTTTTACACAAACAGATCTTCCCGTATCAGAACCTTTTGAGTTGGCAAAGTCACAATTGTTGCAATCGCGTGAGAGTAACATACTTTTTATCGGTTATGGAAACGGAGTGGGGCGTGCTTATGAGACATCTAAACTTATAGATGAGAGTGTCAGTATTTTAGATCTTCGTTTTGTGAAACCTTTGGATGAAGATACTCTGCTTGAGATGGCTCAAAGACATAAAAAATGGTTTGTTTTCTCAGATAGTGCAAAAATGGGTGGTGTGGGAAGTGCCTTACTAGAGTTTTTGGCACAAGAGAAAATTCTTGATGTACACGTTACGAGCTTTGAGTATGAAGATGCATTTATAACACATGGAAGTACACCTTTGATCGAAGAATCACTCAAACTGCTTCCACAACAGTTGGCACAAAGAGTGACAGAGCTACTGTAGCATTATAACACCACAGAATCTTCCTGTAGTTCCATCTGCTCTGTAGGAGAAATATGTTTCTCTTTTGCAGCAGGTGCACTCCTCTGCAAACTCAAGGTGCTCTTGGGTTACTCCCTCTTTGAGAAGTTGTTTTTTTACAATAGCATTGATATCAAGATAAAAACCATTTTTTTGTTTTTTGAGCGCATACTCCATCCCAAGTTTTTTTGCTTGCTCAACAATCTCATGCCCAATTTCATAACAACATACTTTGATATTGGCACCCACACTCACATAGATGTTTTTTACCTCTGAATTGTACTCCTTTAAAAACATATCGAGTACTTTTTTAACTATGTTTTGAAATACCCCTTCGCGACCCGCATGGGCTACAGCTATCACTTTGTTGATCGGATCATAAAAAAGTATGGGAGCACAATCAGCGACCATCACCATAAGGGGTGTCTCTTTTTTATCTGTTATGAGAGCATCGCATTTGTGTGGAGACTCAAAGTTGTCAGTATCAAGCACTTTATGCACATGTGAGGAGTGGATCTGCTTCATATGGATAAGGGAGTTTTTTTCATAATGTAGGTGTTGTGCCAAAAGCTGGTGGTTTTGTTCAACATCTGAGCTTGTATCACCTACATGAAAAGCAAGGTTGAGTGTAGCATAGGGTGTTTTACTAACTCCGCCATCCTTAGTTGTAAAAGCATGTGTGATATTTTTAAAGTTTTTTAATAGATTACTTTGATAAATTTTCATATAATGATTATAACACAATGCAGGGGCAAAAAATTGAGTAAACTAAGTCT
>JALWLL010000073.1 GCA_026996295.1 Sulfurimonas sp. | reverse complement strand
GGAAGTATCTCTTGCATTTTTTTAAATATTTTGCCCTCTTTTCTGAGAGAATCAACAACCATTTGCATATCTATTTGTAAGCCTTTTTGAGATATTTTATTGTGTATTTTATCTAAAGTTTTCTTGTTAAAGCGATAATTGTTTCAATATTGGAGCATCAGTATGTTTTAGTAAAAGCAGTAAAAAACTTTAAAAGACCCATCTTAAGATGGCTCATGCAGATAAACTGCATGAGATTTTAGAATAATTATTTAAATTTAATAACTACTCCGTCATACCCACCTGTATGATTGTTATCTGCTGCATAAGGGGTATTAAAGTCATCTTCTGATGCACCGACCGCATAAACATATCCATCATTAAGATTATATGTCAAATTTTCTATAGCAACATATCCGTTTGACGCTATTGGATCAAAAACAGCATGAAATATCTCTTCTCCACTGCTATTGAGTTTGTAAATCGTTGTATCATATGTATAACGAGCATCTCCTACATAAATATTATCACTACTGTCAACTGCGATTTGAAAATATCCATAACTATCTAAATCTTTTTGCCAAGTAAGCGTACTGTTTTTATCTACAAGGGCAACACCACTGTTTTGCAAATCATATCCGGCAATAATATCTTGCGTTGATGTTAAAGCAAGTGAATAGACCTCATCATATGAAGCACTGTCTGTATCGGTAATACTTGTTATCCATGAGAGGTTCCCATTTGCTGTGTCATATTTTGCAACATAACCGTCATCTCCTCCTTGAACTGTAACATAACCGGCAATATCAGAATCAAGATAACCGCCAATGTAAAGCGAGCCATTATTGTCAACTACTATATCATTCAAGGTATCACTGCCTGAAGAACCAAATTGTGTTGTCCAGATTTCATTTAAATTCGTATCTAACTTCATGACAAAATAATCTCTTGTCCCTTGCTGTGTTTGGCTATTGAGTGAGCCATTTCTCACCTCACCACCTACAAAGACATTGTCATTACTATCTATGCTTATTGCTTTTGCATTATCATTTCCTGCTGAGCCAAAGAGAGCTGAAGAGAGCTTCTGACAGTCTGCATCAAACTTCATAACAAAGATATCTCCGCCATCATGCAAAGTGCTATCTTCACCACTATATGTGTGTCCATCAAAATCAGCTTTTGTCCAACCTACCACATAGATATTATCTGCAGAATCTACGGCTACATCAAGTGCAACATCATCCTCAGTCGTACCATACTGAAAAGTACATGAAGTGGTACCATTTGAATCTAATTTACGCAAGAACATATCTTTTTTTCCGGCATTGGGAGCTGATGTGAGATTGCCTTCTGTATATCCTGCTACATACAGATTATTTGTACTGTCAAAGGCACTTGCCTGTGCAACATCTTCTGCAGTAGAGCCTATAAACTCCACATATGCTTTTTCTAAAGCAACCGGTGGAGTTGTTTCAGTTATTGTTTCTTCATCTGAACTACTGCTACTTCCTCCACCACACCCACTAAATAACATAGCAACAAGTGCTGCTGATACCAAATAATTTTTTTTCATTATTACTCCCTAATTATTTTAAAAGCACTAGTATAATAAAAAAGTTGGTAACGTCAAAAAATTTTCTCAATTCCTCATCAGCCTTCACAGTTGTGTTGCAAATGTTCCCACAAAACAAACTTTCTATTTATCCATTTGTTCTAAAGCATTAGCTCATAAAACCCGGGTATATCTTTTTAATGATGTAGTATATCTTACACCCTAAACAATAGTTTGCAAGAGCATCCAACAAAGAGCAGATCAGGAAAATAGCAGCTACGATATACATAAACGTAAACCAGCTAAAGCCATATGCGATAATGAGTAAAAGAACAAAAAACAAACCAAAATAAGAAGCCAACTGCTTGGCACCCCCATCGACCATCACATCTTTCAATCTCAAAGCTTTTTTTAAAAATTTTGAAACTCTAAATAATGGGGAAAGTTCTTTGTTACAAAAAATTCTTAATGAAAAATCGGCAAATAAAAAAAATAAGAACAGTATGTTATTTGTAAATAAAAAACCTATGACACATAAACTGACAAATACAGAAGTAAGCCTCGAAACATTGGAATCTATATTTTCAAAGCTCATAGGGCAAGAATGAGACATTAATAAAAGCCTTTAAATGAGTTATTTAAAGCGAATTCTAGTGTTATATTCTTAAAATAGAATTATTTTATTTTCTTATCTTTTCTTCTATAGTTTTTTGAATATTATCAAGGTTTTTATCTATAGCAAAACAGCTTTTCATTGTACACGCAAGATACTCGTTGTACCTTTGTGTTTTTTTTAATAAATAGGGGTATTTTATTGTAGCTATTTGTAGTTTGTTTTGCTTGAGAGCTTGCCTACTGCCTTTTAACGTCACCACTTCTATGTTTTTCATTAAAAAGGCAATAGCGAGTGATGGAGCATTGGAGAGCTCCTGTGTTAAAGTATTTTGCATATTTTTTAAACTCTCAAAAGCCACTTTCTCATACTTTCTTGATTCTGTTAATGAGGCCATATTCAGCAGGTTTTGAAGCATTTTTCCAAGTGCGGAGGTGTAGTACCTGTCTTCTACACCCGCTTCGACTATAAACTCATCATCACTCAGATACCATACACCGTTTGTGTAAAACTTACGGATAGCCTTTCTTAGCAAATACTCTGCAAGATCAAGTTTTTTCTTATCAAAATCAACTTCATACCCTGCTATGAGAGCGGAGATCAAAAAGCTGTAATCTTCTAGAAGTCCAAGCTGCGTAGGTTCTTTATTTACAATACTCTGATGGTAGAGCTCTCCTCTTATGAACATAAAATCCAAAAGTGCCTGAAGATGACGATCTGCTTTTTTTGCATACTTTTCATTAATGATAGAAGCTTTGTATAAAGCCTCTATCATCATCGCATTCCATGCCGTATTTATCTTTGTATCTATAAAGGGATATGTTTTTTCTTTACGGATATTTAGAAGTTCTTGTTTAAAACGATCAAATCCCTTTGGACGTTTATCACTCAAGAAGTTGATATGTACCCTACCCTCAAAATTTCCACGCATACTAAGATCAAGTGCTTTTTCAATCTCTTTTGCATATGGATTTTTTGCAAGGGCATCCTTAATCTCTGCTACACTAAAGATAAAATACTCCCCCTCTTTATGATCACTATCCGCATCACTCGCACTCAAATAGAGTTCTTGATCCACAAAACGCTTATCGAGCATTTGTATGGTTTCATCTACAACATCAGCATAGAGTTTTTTGTTTGTTGCAAGAAAGCCCCTTACATACAGAGGTATAAGTTCTGCCTGATTATAAAGCATCTTCTCAAAGTGTGGTATCTCCCACGCTGCATCGGTGGCATAACGAAAAAAACCACCTTCTATATGATCGTACAAACCTCGAAGTGCCATAACATCAAGCATTTTGTATGCTTGTTGTTGTAGTTTTTTTTCATTGCTTATGAGAGAAATATCCATAAGAAGTGCGAGTTTGGAAGCTTGAGGAAACTTCCTGTTTCGAGAAAAACCACCATAAATCCTATCAATATCTTTTTCAATAGAGGCTTGTAATGTGCTTAGCGACACACTTGATGTGTCTGTATTTTGCAGCTTGCTTGTAGCAACACTTTGCATGGCAGCAGCCTGTTTTAAAACAGCTGCATGATTATTTTTGTACTTTTTATACAGGGTAAGTAAAAGCGTATCGAGCCCCTCATGAAAATGTTCCCTCTTTGGTGGAATATAGGTAGCTATGTAAAAAGGCTGTTTCTCAGGTGTCATAAAAACACTCAAAGGCCATCCACCTGAGTGTTTTTTCAGTTTTAAAAATAACTTCTGATAGTAACTGTCCAGATGCGGCATCTCTTCACGATCTACTTTTATACAGATAAAATAAGTGTTAAACAGCTCTGCAAGTTCCTTGTTCTCAAATGATTCTTTTGCCATTACATGACACCAGTGACAGGTGGAATAACCGATAGAGAGAAATACCGGTTTATCTTCCTCTTTTGCTTTTATAAAAGCTTCTTCTGAGTATGGAAGCCAGTTTATCGGGTTGTTTTTATGTTGTTGAAGATAAGGGGAAGATTCATATGCAAGTTCATTTGCATTGACTTGTACATATGTTATACAAATGGCTACAATAGATACAAAAAGTTTAAACATATAAAAACTCCCCCTTTCATGGCAAAACCAAGCCAAATTATGGTATATTATATACTCTTTTAGTTAATGATTTTGATAAAATTATCACTTTGTTAATATTTTAAAATCAAATATATGTTATAATCTCAAAAAATATTTATGCTGGAGAATTGCTATGACAAAATTAGTTAGTGTACTCTGTACTGCACTACTACTGAATACTTCAACTATCATGGCTTCAGACAAGCTAAGCTTAGATGAAGCGATAGAAATTTTAAAATCACAAAACTTGGAGATAAAAACTTCTCAACTCGATATCAATATCGCTGAGACAGATACAAAAAGTGTTTCAGGAAGTAACTTAGGTAAAATTGATTTTATTCAAGACTTTGCGAGAAGTGATGATGCCGGAAACGTTTTTGGTTTTAAACTCACTTCCAGAGAAGCTGACTTTGGTGACTTTGGAGCTGAAGAGTTCATGAACAACTTTGGGGCATGTCAAGCAGGTGACTTAGCCGCTTGTGACAATATGTACAACAAGCCACCTGATGAACTTAACTACCCGGATGCAAGAAACTTTTTCCAGAGTAAATTAAAGTATGAAGTACCGCTTTTTACAGGTTTTCAGATCAGCAGCTATCAAAATATCATGAAAGCTATGACAAAGATGAAAACACTTGAACACAAACAGATGATAAGAGAGAAGGTGTATCAACTTAGAAAAAGTTACTACGATATGGCACTGCTTCGCAAATCAGCCAAACTTCTTAATAAAATTTTGCAAAATATACAAACACTCGAAAACATGACACAAGAGATGATCGATGTCGGCTATGCAAAAAAAGTGGATCTTTTAGAAGTTCAGGCAAAAAAAGCCAATGTAAAAAGATTGATCTCTCAAATGGAGTCCAATCAAAAACTCCTCTACCACTTCATCAGTTTTTTACTTAATCAACATGTCGATGATATTGAAACACCTACAACTGCTATAAGTATGCCTACATGCACAAACGATGATGTTATCCAAAACAACCTCGATATCCAAAAAGCGCTCACAGGTCTTCAAGTGCGAAAAGGTATGGTAGGTGTTGCAAAATCTTCCTACTACCCAATGGTTGGAGCATTTGCTGAAATAGCTACTGCCGATAACACTTTTTTGGGTGATGCGAATGATCACAAAGCATACACTTTTGGTGCGCGCCTCACCTGGAACCTTTTTAACGGTGGAACAGACCAGGCAAAACTTGAGAAATCTCGTATAGAACAACTAAAAACAAAAACACAGGTAGAGCTTGCCAAAAAAGGTATTGCACTCAAAGTAGATAAGATCAGAACTGAGATCGAGTCTTATAACTCTAACATCGATTCACTTGAGAAAGAGCTGCTTTTAGCAAATGAAATCTACAATAATTATGAAAGTAGATATAGAGAAAAGCTTGTTTCTATGAGTGATGTTATCATTAAACAATCGCAACAGATTCAAAAAATCTTACAATTACAAACGGTAAAAAACAAACGTAACGAAAGAATTTTCGCGTTAATAAAACTAGCAAATGGAGATAACTAATGAAAAAACTATTGATACTATTAGCACTTGGTGCTTCTTTGATCGCCGAGACCTTAACACTCTCTGGAAGTATCATTTCAGACAACCAGAAAATGATCACAAGTAGGTTTATGGGCTTTGTTACGGAAGTTAAAGTTTCAGAAGGTGATTTTGTAAAAAAAGGGCAGCTTCTCTACACAATAGACTCAAAAGAGATAGATACTGCTCTTACACAGGTAAAGCTTGGAATTTCTCAGGCACAACTCTCTTTACAGATGTATCAGAACCAGTACACCAATGTAAAAATCAACCTTGAACGTCACAAAAGACTTCTCAAAAAAGATATGGTTTCAAAGTTTGAAGTAGAAAACCTTCAACTCGCTGAACGCAACCTTGCGGCTATGATAGATATAGCAAAAAAGCAAGTAGCGCAGGCACAAACACAACTTGAAGAGGTAAAGAACCAGTATCGTTATTTGAACATTGTTGCTCCAAACGATGGTGTTATTGTTGCTAAAAATATCAAAGTTGGTGAAATGGCAATGCCGGGTATGCCTGCCATTGTACTTTCTGATCTTACAAATCTTAAAGTATCCGCGGAGATCCCTGAGAGTGAACTACAGATGATCAAGTATGGTAAAAAAGTTGCAATTGAGATCCCATCATTAAAACTTAAGACCATTGGGACTGTAACAGCTATCATC
Source organism: Sulfurimonas sp. (assembly GCA_026996295.1). GTDB lineage: Bacteria > Campylobacterota > Campylobacteria > Campylobacterales > Sulfurimonadaceae > Sulfurimonas. The sequence goes on along the minus strand of JALWLL010000073.1, from coordinate 6,417 downwards.
CCTAGTTCAAACCCAATGACACATACATTTAAAATAAAGATATCGTTTAAAACAAATAGCAAGTCAGTGTACCCTGGAATGTATGCTACAGTAAAAATCAACTAAGGTAAAACTATGAATCATGTAAAGCCTTATCAGCCAAAAGATATAGCTGGAAAGCTCGCAAAAACATTTCTAAGAAACCCTTTAACGATGGTTCTTGGTATTTTTTTGCTTGCTATTGGATATATATCACTCTCCATTATGCCTCGTGAAGAAAATCCCCAAATGGTCGTCAGTGGTTCAACTGTTATAGTTGCACTTCCGGGTGCGAGTGCTGCAGAAGTTGAAAAAGTGATCGTGAGACCTTTAGAGAGAAAACTTAAAGAGATCAAAGGGGTGGAGCATATTTACGGTATGGCTATGGACAATGTAGGGATCGTCAATGCCGCTTTTTTCATAGGTGAGAAAAAGGAGGACTCCAACCTTAAAGTCTATGACAAAATCATGCAAAATACCGACATGTTCCCTAAAGGGATCATGCAGCCTATTATTAAACCACTTGATATTGATGTTGATATCCCTATCGTCTCGGTTGCCTTTTTCTCCAACAACAAAAATATGAGTAAAACACAACTCTATGAGAAAGTAAAAGATATCCAGCACACGCTCAACGGCCTCGACAATGTTGCTGTAACAGAACTCAAAGGTGGAAACAAGCACCAGTTCAACATAGAAGTAGATCTTTACAAGCTCTCCGGCTATAACCTTTCTATGGGTCAGATCGTTCAGGCAGTCCAATCGCTTGCATACAATGTACCTGCAATAAAAAACAGAACAAAAGACAACCAGATCGTCATGGTCGGCGTACAAAATGCCATAGAGAGTGCTGATGATATCGGGAACATCATAGTAGCTGAGTATATGGGCTCTCCAATATATCTCAATCAGGTAGCAAAGGTGCAAAGCTCTTATGATATTCAAAACTTTAAGTCTGCTCAGATCAGCATAAACAATGGTGATACAAAATTCACGCCATTGCAAGATCAAGTCACACTCACAGTCTCAAAACTTCAAGGTACCAACGCGGTTGTGATCGCTGATGAGATCAAAACACAACTTGAAGAACTAAAGGAGACTTTGGCTAAAGATGGTATCAACTATGTTATCACAAGAAATGACGGTGAAAGAGCAAATGAAGCGGTTAATGAACTTGTTTTTCACCTCATTCTCTCTATAGTTATCATCGCTATTTTACTTGTTCTTGTACTTGGTTGGAGAGAATCACTTATCGTTACTTTTACGGTACCTGCCATTTTAGCGATCACTTTGTTCATAGCATACCTAACGGGGCAAACGATCAACAGAATCACCCTGTTTGCTTTCTTGTTATCGCTTGGGCTTCTTGTGGATGCTGCTATTATTGTGATTGAAAATATTCACAGACACTACCATTCGGTTGAATCCGCACACGAGGATGTTGACGATCTTATGATCAAAGCAACAGATGAGATCGGACCACCGACAAATATCGCAACCTTGGCTATTATCATGACAATGGTGCCTATGGCGTTTGTTGGTCAGATGATGGGACAGTTTATGAAGCCGATTCCCGCAAATGTGCCGGTAGCTCTTGTAGCTTCCCTGTTTGTCGCATATATATTTACACCTTATTTGGCAGTTAGAATGCTGAAAAAACCAGACCATCATAACCAAAAGAAAGGGGGCCATTAATGTTTAAAAAATTTGAACTTATTCTTTTAGGCGCCATTGAAAGCCCTATGAAAAGAAGAATGATTCTTTTAGGGACTCTTGTAGCATTTATTTTATCTGTACTTATGATAGCTCCTACCAAAATGGTACTTGCAAAAATGCTTCCGGGAAAAAACAACGATACATTTACTATCTATGCAACCTTGGCAAATGGAAGTTCCATACAGCAGACTAAACGTGTAACTGACTGTATCGTGCAACATATCCAAAAAGAAAAAGAGGTTACAGACACAGAAGTGTTCCTTGGTATGGGAGCACCGCTTGATTTTGCAGGTCTCATCAAGGGTTCTCATTTTAAAAACTCTGAAAATGTTGCTGAAATTGTGTTAAACCTTACTAAAAAACATGACAGAAGTGAACCTTCATACTTTATGGTTCAAAGAATGAGACCGGCTGTGACACAAGAGTGTGGTTCGATCTATCCAAATACTGTTATCTCATTTGTAGAGCCACCGGCAGGTCCTCCGGTACTTGCTGCTATCGTAGCCGAGATCTATGGTGATAATGCAGAGGGTATCAGAACATTGGCATACAGAGTTTCTGAAATATTTAAAAAAACAGAAGGTCTTGTTGATGTTGATGTTATGGAAGATGAGATCTACGATACATTTGAAATAAAGGTAAACTCTACAAAAGTAGCTCGCTCAGGTGTTTCCGTAAAACAGCTCAACGATATTTTATATCTGGCGTTTGAAGGGATGGATATAGCGGTTAAAAATTCTCATGTATATAACAATCAAATTCCGATCTATCTCTCTTTGAGTCAAGACTCTAAAAAGTTTACAAAAAAAGATATCAAAGCTGTAACAATGAAGCTTACATCTTTAAAGCTTATGAATAAAATGGGAATGATGACGCCAATCACAGAACTAGTGACCATAATCCCTAAAAAATCAAACCCGATGATTATGAGCAAAAACCTTCATCAGATGACAAATGTGGTTGCTGAGACAGATATGGTTTCTCAGGTGTATCCTCTTATGGAAGCTAGAGATGATATTTTAAATACTTTCAGCGATACTTATGATATAGAGAAGATCGGTTTATTTGATCTGCAACTCACAGATAAGCAAACCGGAAAAGTTTACAAACTCGTCTGGGACGGGGAGATGAAAGTTACACTTGATACATTTGCGCAACTTGGCGGTGCATTTATCGCTGCTCTTGTTCTTATATTTTTACTGATGGTGATCTACTACAAAAGTTATACGCTAAGTGGTATCATACTTCTAGGTTCATTCCTCTCTATTATCGGTGTGATTGTCGGTCACTGGATCATGGATCTCTTTACAGCAGATACGTTCTTCCTTACCGCAACATCATTGATAGGGTTTATTGCCCTTATTGGTATCAGTTCACGTAACTCCTTGTTACTCATAGACTTTACCAGATCACTTATGGATGAAAAGGGTATGCATAAAGCAGAAGCGATCGCTTTTGCCGCAGCCACCCGTGCAAAGCCGATCTTTTTGACCGCAGCGGCCATTATACTTGCTTCGGCACTTCTTGCAGGTGATGCTGTCTTTGGTGGTTTAGGTGTTGCTCTTATGTTTGGAACGATAGCAGCCGTCATAGCTTCTTTAGTTGTTGTTCCTGTTCTTCTTTACAATGCCGATCTGGAACGTCATTTCAACTTCCACGAGAAAAAAGCTGTATCTGTAAACGATCCGCTCTAACATAAACAAAAGAGATCTTCCCATTTTATTATGGGGAGTTCTCTGCTTATCTCATTATTTACCCTCATCTAAGTCACTATAAGGCAACTCCAAAGCTTTGACACTACCAATAGCATTACCGGCAATCCCTTTAATAGATCCATACATCCCAATCGTATTTTCCAAAACTTTGTCTATCTGTTTTTCTCTTTGTTTCCAGATTCTAGCCATTGAACGCTTTTCACTATCCAGATCACTTTGCATCTGAGTAAAACCCTCTACAATAGCTTCGATTTGCATACTAAACTCTGTACTTGTGAGATAGCTATAAAGTAAGCTCATTTTATCTGTTTTATTTTCCTCACCTTTTTTAGCATGACTGAGTTTTATAACACTTTCTCTCAGTACCGACGATAGACCTTTAAACTCTTCAAAAGTACACACCCAAACACCTTCTACTAAACCCATTCTATCCAAACCTGAGGGTAATACCTGAGTAACCAATACACCGATATCTACCCCTTTATCTCTCATGTCTGCTTTAAATTTTTCTATCCAGGTTTTTTGAAAGTCTTTTGTTCGTTTACTTTCGTAGTAAATCTTTCCACAGTTTTGAACCTCTCTTGTATGCACTACTTGGATACAGTCAGCTCCTCTTGCACCCTTTTTTATCTCTTCTATGGCATCAAATGGATACTTACTCGCAAGATACTCCTCTATGGCCAGCTCTTGCACCTCTCCTTGGAGCTGCATACTCCCCTGTTCTGCTTTTCGTTGGGCGATTTGAAGCTGTTCTTGAAGTTGTTTGAGTTGTTCCTCTTTTTGTCTAAATTTTAACTCATTTTGCTCATCTGCTGTTTTTTGGATAAGTTGTTTCTCTTCTTGGAGTCTTTTAGTAAGAGCCAGCTCTGCCTCAGCCTGAACTTTTGAGGTTATCTCCTCTTTTTCTCTTTTAAGTTTTTCTATCTCAGCTTTGCTTTTGTTAAGTTCTTTTACTTGGTTTGATTTTTCATCAAGCTCTTTTTTAAGAAGTGCAATAGACTCACTTTGCTCCTCTTGCACCTCCCTTTTTAATTGTTCCAGAAGTTTTTGTTTTTCAACTTTTAGCTGCAAAGAGGTAGCCTTTTTCAGCTCTTCATCAAATTTTTCCTGTTGTTCTTTTATAGCTGCCTCTTGCGCTTTTAAACTATCAAAAGCTTGTTTATACTCTTTTCTTTTAGCTTCTACTTCATCACGAAGTTTTTTTTGTTCCGCTATATTTTTTTGTTTCAGCTCATCTTCCAACTGATGATAAAGTATCTCATTTACATCTATATTTGTTCCGCAATTTGGGCATTTTATGGTTGTTTTAGTTGGCATTTATCATTCCTAAATATTATATTTTTTCTTTTTTTTAAAGATCTATACTCCAGCTTCTAAAATATTGCAAACATGCTTTTATATCAAGAAAACTTCAAAATCTTGCGGGTGTCGCTATCATAGTTTCTTTAGTAAAGTGATTTAAGTTCTTGGATGATCTGCATTTGTCTCATGGCGATATAGTTGTTTAAAAGTTTGAAATTTTCTGTATCAACCTGAAACATCATAACTATCTTGTAAAAATCTTTTGTTTTCTCTACTCTGTACACAGTTGCATTACTATGAAACTCTTGCACCTCGTCTTGAAGATAAAGTGTCATAGCCACAGACACAAAACTACCCTCTTGTAAGTTCCCGCGTCTTGGCATTGCCAGAGCTATCGCGTCTTCATTGAGATCAAGTAGCACCATCCCTTTATAGAGAGGCCCTCCCGAGATCACATCTATATGTGTGTTTTCTTTCGCATCGACACGGATTTTTTGACGCTGCAGTGGTGAAAATTTATCTACTGTAAATTTATCTATTTTTACCAAATGTTTTTCAAGATCTATGATCTTCAAAGACGCCTTGACATTTCCAAAAGAGGATATATGAAAAAATATATGGCTGTTATGCTTTGCTACTGCCATTTGTGCTTTGGAGAGTTTAAGAAGTATGTTGTCATCATATACATGTACTATCTCTGCATCAGAACTTACAGATATGTTCTTATAATATAGTGAAGTGTGCAGTGTAGCGAGCTGTTGCAATATCTTTGTAAATTTTTGTTGATAAGGCAGTGTTTGTATGATCTCAATATTTTCAAAATCAGTTCTTAAAGTAAGGGATTCACTTTGCATATCTGCAAGATCATAAACTCTCATCAACGCTCTGTTGATCTTTTCAGAAAGATCAACACTTGTAAGAGAGAGTGTCTTTCTTTCAGGTTTTTTATTTAACTCTACACTTAAAAAATAGCACCACTCATAACACTTCTGTTGTGACGTATAGGGCATGATAATACCAAAACGGCTCCCTTCCAATCGGGCTATCTTCATACCCTGTGTTGCATAAGTTCTTATATCATTAGCAACCTCCCCTAAAACCATATCACCGGCTTCAACCCCCTGCTCGTCATTGATCTTTTGAAGTTCTACAACATCAACAACAATCAATGCCATGTGAGTGGAACTTTTTTGGGCTTCTCTTTGCATCTCTCCTAACATATGCTCAAACTCTGCATAATTATAAAAATCTTTCATGTTTGTCTGAGTATCACTCTCAGAAGTGTCATCCTCACTCTCATCGAGTTGCTCAATAGAGTTAAGTGTTATGATGTATTTTGGAGGTTTGGTATCTGGAAGCACAGTTACACGTCCGTTATAGGTGAATGTTTTGGCATATTTGTGATGAAAGATATCTGCCTTAAAAGCTTTTTTGTGCTCATTCATATTTTCAAGCCAACTGCTCACAGTGTTTAGATCAAAAGTATCACTGTCAACATTGTGCATAAACTCAAGTGTATTCAAATATTTTTTATTCAATTCTTGCATATTCTTTACGCCAAGAAGTTCTAAAAATGGTCTGTTTGCAAGTATTATATGCTCGTTTTGTATTAAAAATATTTTTGTATTAACAAAGTTAATGATCTGTAGTATCTGCTTGAGTTTTT
>JALWLL010000072.1 GCA_026996295.1 Sulfurimonas sp. | reverse complement strand
GGTGATTTTATAAGGAGTTAGGTCTAAAGGAAACGATTTCTTTAAGACAGTAGCCATCACTATGCCCCGTATAACGATTCTGCCTAAGAGTGTTACCGCTTGCTCTATAGAGGTTATTTTTCTCTTAAGAGCATAATAGGGTGAGTTGACAAGCTTAAGTATATTAGCACACAAAAGGGGATCTTCTTCAAGTATGGCTACAAGTTGTTTGTTCTCAAATTTGGAACTTCTAAAAAGTGCCTGGATCTTTTTTACAACTTCTGGAATATTTGGAAATGATTCGGGAATAATTATACTATTCATTGTTATCCTTTGTAAGCATATTGCATATTGCTTCTATATCGGTTTTATTAAAAACACCTACGACATTACTTGATTCTTTGATATATTCTACTATCTTATAGTCATCTTCCGCAGATACTATATAGACCGGTATCTCCAAAGATCTCTCTTGCATAAATGTTAATACTTCTGAACTTATACCGTCTATAAGAAAAAAATCGAGTATCATTTTATCATATTGGTTATTGTGTAAAAGCTCTTTAGCCTTGCTTAAAGAGTTCGTCACAGTTATATCGTACTTGTCATTGAGTTTGTTAATTAAAATATCTACATACTCTTGTGTATCTTCGACGATGAGTAGTTTTTCTACATCATTGTTTTTTGATGCAAAAATCTCTATCTTGCTTCGTTCTTGCGGCGTAGCAATAGCTATATGAAAGCAGGTTCCCCGGTTGAGTTCACTCTCCACCCAAATACGTCCACCATGAAGGTCCTCAACAATACGCTTAGATATAACTAGCCCAAGCCCCGTCCCCTTTGAAGATGATTGTAAAGTGTTGTCTATCTGTGTAAAAGGGGTGAACAGTGAGTTGAGCTCATTTTGTGCTATACCGACACCCGTATCGCATATGGAAATAACATATTTTTTGAGCTGCTTATCAAAATCAACCAAAAGGCTGACTTTTCCGTTTTGAGGTGTAAATTTAACAGCATTGGAGAGAATGTTTATCAGGACCTGCTTCATGAGCTGCGCATCTATATAAAGAGCTAAAGAGAGCATGGATGGAAATTCTAAAGTGATGTTTTTTGCTTGTGCAAGCGGTGTGATGATAACCACTACCTCTTTGAGAAGTTCACTGAGCATTGTCATCTTTGGATGGTATGAAATTTTCCCGGCTTCTAACTTTGCAAAGTCTAAAATGGTGTTGACAAGATTTAAAAGGTTATTTCCAGAAATAGAGATCTTTTCGATATAAGAACGCATATTTTGAGGTATTTCAGGTCTGTGTTGCAGCACTTGTGAAAAACCTATAATAGCATTGAGCGGGGTTCGAAGCTCATGTGACATATTGGCCAAAAACATATCTTTTGAGCGGTTTGCACTCTCTGCTTTATCAGCCAAAGTTATGAGAGTGTACTCTTTTTCGCGACTAATGAGAGAGATTTTTAGAATTTCTATAAATATCCTAATGATATCTAAGATAAATGTCTTATATGGGATATCTTTAATAGTAAGAGAGACATATACGCTAGAGCACTCAAGAGGGATCACTTCTTGAATATCGTACTCTTTGGTATCTTCAAGCGTATCTGTTTTTAAAGATTCAATCGCCCAGGCAAGAGCTTTGGCAAAAGAGGTTTCTATAAGGGTTGTGATAAATGTTAGCATCTCCCCCTCGTTGTCGTAGGGGATCTCAGAAATTTCACTGAGCATAGAGGTGTATGTTTGTATAAAGCGCATCCCTGAATGCACAGTTAAAAATGTCAATGATGCACTGTTCTCAAAAGGCTTACTCAGTTCACTAAAAAGGTTTTGTGAAATAGTTTCAATGATCTCTATCTGCTTTTGCATCCTCTCAAAAGAGCCCTTCTCGTCCATAAGGGTATATAAAATATTGACAGCATGATGATAGTCATGGTGAAGGGTATCAATGATATCTATATCGATAGTAAACTCTTGTATATCGTGAAACTGCTTTTTGATCTTTTGTAAAGTATCATGAAACCGGCATAGTGTTACATCTCCTGTTGGCAGTTTTTCACAGGAGTGATCCCATGGTGCTTTACGCTTCCAGGTTTGTAGTAAATAGTCATGTTTTGATTTATGGATCGAAAGCATTTTAAAGAATGTTTCGAGAAGTATAAGCAGATTATTGTCCTGTTTATGGGAAAGCTTGCTTTTATGTAGTGAAAAATTTTGCTGGACAACAAACTCTGCTACATGAAGAAATTTGAGTACTGTTTTAAGATGTTTTGCAAGCTGATGATTTACAGAAGATATATCTATAATAGTTTCACTCATCACTTCAAACTCAGATGCAATAACAAGAGAATCCATCTCAAAAGGGTAGTTGTTGTAAGAGAGGATGATTTTTTCAAGAAGTCTCTGGTTAAGTTCATCATTAAAAAGAGTGATGATAAAGTCACTTTTTAAACGTCGTAATCTCGGAAGGGCTTGTTTGTCAATATAATCACTGAACTCTTGATGCTCTAAAAGATGATCAAAGAACCTTTCTGCGATGAGGTTTGAGAGAGATTCTATATAAGACGCTACCTCTTTTCTCTGCTGAAGTGTATCGGGTGTTATATGGAAGCTTCTAAGAATATGTTGTATATCATTGTGCATTACAGCCCTTTGCAATAGGTATGAAAATATTAAAACAGCTTCCTTTGTTGAGTTCACTGACAACTTTGATTTTTCCCTGATGGAGTTCAACAATCTTTTGAGAGATCACCAATCCAAGCCCTGTCCCCTTAATAGCTTTGTTTTGATGCTCTTTTACCTGTGAAAAAGGTTTAAATATGGTTTTTTTATCTTCATCACTCAGTCCGATCCCCTCATCGCAAATACAGAAAAGATGAGAACTGTCTATTTGTTTATATGAAATAGTTATGTTGGAGTTTTGCGGTGAAAACTTTACAGCATTGGAGAGTATATTTATAATTACTTGTTTCAAAAGCTGCTCATCAGCAAAGACTTCTATACTTTTAAAGCCTATGAGCTGCATCTTGATCTCTTTTTTGTTCAGCTCACTCTCTACAAGAAGTATCGCTTCATTGACAATTTTGTCTAGGAGAAAACTTTGTTTATTTAGTTGCATTTTTCCAGATTCTATTTTTGAAAAGTCAAGAATATTATTGACAAGATTTAAAAGATGCTTCCCGGAGATATTGATCTTGTCAATAAAAGATCGTAAAGTTTCAGCCGGCATATCATCTCTTGCAAGAATGATCTGTGAAAAGCCGATGACTGAGTTGAGAGGAGTTCTAAGCTCATGGCTCATAGTCGATAAAAAAGCGCTTTTTGCTTTTTCTGCCGCAAGGGCTTTTTCACGTGAGAGAACAAGGTCTGTAACATCATGACGCACAGCAAAATATTCTGTTATATTGGCGTTTACATCTAAAATAGGCAAGACGGTAGTATCCACATAGTAAAAATCTCCATTTTTCTTTTTATTTTTTATCATCCCATGGAAAACTTTTTTTGCTTGAATAGTCTTCCAAAGTTCATAAAAAACTTTTTTGGACATATCGGGATGGCGTATGATATTGTGAGATTTTCCAAGAAGCTCTTTTTCTTTATAGCCACTGAGTTTACAAAAGTTTTCATTGACAAAAGTGATAGTGCCGTTGAGGTCAGTTTTTGATACGATGGAGCTTTCATCAAGAGCACGCTTATACTCCTTGAGTAGTTGTATGTGCTGCATAATCTCATGGTTTTTCTCTTCATTTGTTTTTTGAAGCTCCAAAATCTTTTCTTTGTCGTTATATGTTTTGAAAAAGATGATCAAAAATCCTATAAGCATTAAAAAGTAAAAAACAGCAATCAAAACACTGATTGACTTTCTTGTCAATCTTTGGGTATCAACGACTTCTAAAAAGAGCCTCTCAAGAGTGTCAAGCTGTGTAGGAATATCTATGGACTTGATGGTGTCGATAGTATGTTTTATACTTGTTGATTTTGCAGAAAATATTTCAAGGTGTTTATTGACTATGGGAACATCGATATAAGGGGACATATCCTCCTCTTGTGTAAAGCGTATGAGTTCATTGATATTTTCTTGTACTTCATCAAGTCCAATATTGTAGTAAGCTATATCTCTGAGAAGTCTGTTGAGCTGTTTGAGATAGTTCAGTAAAATATCATTGGAGTTGTATTTTATGTTTGCTTCGAGTCGTATAAGGAAAAAAGCTGAGTTTGCAAGGATCGCTTTATCTGATTCATAATGAAGTAGAAGTTGTTTCTCTTTTGAGATGGCTTCTCCTATTTGTTCGATTTGAGAGAGTATTTTAGAGTGGTTTGAAAATTTCGTTTTGATCTCACTGCTCAAAAGCCTCCATTTTTGGAGCGATTGTTTGATAAGTCGGTTTAAATTATCATAGTTTTGTCTTTGTAGATTGTTGTTTATCTCTTCACTAACTAGGATATTACTGAGTTTTAGCTTTTGAATATTGCTCGTAATATGTAAAATATCCTGTTCAATTTTTGCACTTCGGTTTAAGTTTATGAAAGAGATCACAAAAACACTTACAAGTAAAAAAGAGAGGGCAATTATTTTATTTTTTTCAGAGATCATTGTTCTTCTTTAAACACGATGTTTGGAGTATCACCATTTAAGGTCTTTAAAAATTGTGTGAGTTTTCTCACTTCCTCGTCTGAGAGTTTTTGTCCGAGCTGATAGTAACCCATTGTTTTTACGGCATCTTCAAGTGTGGCTGCACTGCCATCATGAAAATAGGGTGCTGTTTTTTCAATATTTCGTAAAGTGGGTACTTTAAAGTAGTATTTATCTCTTTCATTATGTGTTACATTATATCTTCCAAGGTTTGTATTTGAAGTGTTGTGTTCAGCAAAAACACCAAACTTTTGGAACATATTGGAACCTATATTGACACCGTTGTGGCAGGAGATACACCCTAAGTTCTTAAAAAGTGCATAGCCGTCTTTTTCGTCTGTACTCAGTGCAGCGGTGTTTCCCTTAAGAAAAAGATCAAATCTGGCATTTGGTGTTATGAGTCTTTGCTCAAATGCTGCGATAGCGTCACTTATGTTTTGGAGTGTTATCCCATCTTTGTAGAGCTTGTGAAATTTTTTGACATAGTATGGATCTTTTGTGAGTTTGGGGATGATCTCTTTTTCATTGCTTGCCATCTCATTATGGTTTGTTATGGGAGATATCACCTGCTCTTTGAGATCTTTTGCCCGACCATCCCAGAACTGCGCGATGTTGTAAACAGCGTTAAAAACGGTTGGGGAGTTTATGGTACCTGCTCGACCATTGACCCCAAAAGAAAAGGCAACAGAATCTGCACCACCATAGTTAAGGTTATGACAGCTTGCACATGAAATAGAATTGTCCTGAGAAAGCCGTGGGTCTAAAAAAAGTTTTTTACCTAACATCACTTTGTCTGTCTCGGTAGTAAAATCGTTTGGAATAGGTTTTATAAGGTTCTCAGCATAGAGAGCTAAGAAGCTACAAAGAAAAAAGAGTGTTAAGTTTTTCATAACGAGTCACCCAGATAGGTTTGTAAAACAGGTTGCAGTTCATTCATATCTATAGGCTTTGATATATATGCATCAAATCCGGCAAGCAAAAGCTTTTCTTTGTCTCCCTGTATAGCAAAGGCTGTTACTGCGATAGTGGAAGTTTGCAGTAGAAGCTCTTTTTTGATTTTTTCAATAAGCCCATAACCATCCATCTCCGGCATATTGATATCGCTCAAAATCAGATCAAAAGTTTCTGTTTTGAGCATCTCATACGCAATTTTTCCGTTTGTTGCAGTAGCTATTTGTACTTCTGGATAAAATATTTTGATCATCTCTTCAAGAACAACAAGGTTGAACTCTTCATCTTCTACAAGTAAAATCTTCATTTTTTTTCTCCCAGAATGCTTAGTATATGTGGAGCTTCATCGTTATCAGGAAAATCTTTTTTGATCTGTAAAAAAAGCTCCAGATTTTCTAAAAACAGATCAAGCAGTGCAGGGTCAAAATGTTTTGAGCGCTCCTCTTTCATAATAGAGACAGCTTTTTCAACACTAAATGAGTCTTTATATACACGTTTTGATGTGAGAGCATCAAACACATCTGCAATCGCAACAATTCTTGCATAAATATGGATAGCATCCCCTTTGAGCCCTTTAGGGTAGCCTGTTCCATCATACTTTTCATGATGTTGCTCAGCTATGATCTGACCATTTTTTATAATAGGGTAGTTTTCTCCGTTGTCAAGCATAGCGGAACCGATACTTGCGTGCTCTTTCATAAGCTCAAACTCCTCCTCATTGAGTTTTCCCGGTTTTAAGAGTATCGCATCGGGGATGCCGATCTTGCCTATATCGTGAAGTGGTGCGGAGTAAAGAAGGAGTTGTTCTTCTTGAGGACTCATCCCCCAGAGACGCCCTAACATAGCAGAGTAGTGGCTCATCCTTTTGATGTGCATACCGGTCTCAAGGTCTCTGTATTCGCTTGCCCGGCCAAGGCGTATGGAGATCTCATACTCTGTTTCTTTGGCATGTTGTAAAGACTCTTCGAGTTGTTGCGTCTTTTGTTGCACTAAGGTGTCTAAGTTTGTGTTGAGCTCTTTGAGCTCTTTTTGTGTTTTGTAAAGTTTGGCATGGTTAAAGGTGCGAAGTTGTAATTCCACTGTATCTATGGGTTTGGCTATGAAGTCATTGGCTCCAAGATGCAGGGCCTTGTTTTTCTCTTCGGCATTGGCGGTTACTATGATAACGGGAATATCTGAGAAGCGGGAGTCGTTCTTTATATATTTGAGTGTCTCAAATCCGTCCATCACCGGCATCCTCAGATCAAGAAGTATGACATCGGGAGTAAGAGAGGGCAGTTGTTCTATGGCGTCTTTACCGTTGATCGCCTTTGTCAAAACTATATCAGGGATATCCATAAATGAAAGCTCAATCAGGTCTAAATTAAAGGGTTCATCATCAACTGCAAGAACATGAATTGTATTCATAGTATAACTCTCTTATCACTGTGCATTTTTTTTCACTGAATGCATTATAATCTGATTTATATTAAATTTTTATCAAATTTACAATTATCATCAAAGTAACGCTATAATTTCAAAAAAATAATGGAACTAATAATGAATTATGATCTGATAGTAGTTGGTGGCGGTCATGCCGGAGTAGAGGCATCGCTGGCATCTGCTAGAATGGGGAACAAAACCCTGCTTATTTCCATGCTGGCTGAAAATGTAGGTGCAACATCATGTAATCCGGCCGTAGGTGGTTTGGCAAAAGGGCATTTAGTTCGTGAACTTGATGCACTTGGGGGTGAGATGGGACTCATCACTGATGAAGCAGGTATTCAGTTTCGCATACTCAATCAGACAAAAGGTCCTGCAGTTCGCGGAAGTCGTGCACAGATAGATATGGATAAGTACCGCATTATAGCAAGAAACACTATCCTGAACACTCCAAATTTAGACTTGGTGCAGGAGATGGTGGATGCTCTCATAGTGGAAGATGATGTTGTAAAGGGTGTGAGAACAAATCTTTTGAATGAGTATGGAGCGCAGCGTGTTGTTATTACAAGCGGAACGTTTTTAAAAGGTGTAATTCATATCGGTGAGATCAAACAAGAGGGTGGACGTTTTGGTGAGCAAAGTAGTAATGCTTTGAGTGATTCACTGAAAAACTGCGGCTTGAGTATGGGAAGACTCAAAACAGGAACCTGTGCAAGGATCGACAGCTCCTCTATAGACTTCTCTGTGATGGAAGAGCAACCCGGTGATACACTTCCAAACCCTTTTAGTTTTAGAACAGATAAAGAAAAGTTTGTACAAACGAAAAAACAGCTACCTTGCTATATCGCCTATACAAATGAGCAAACGCATACTATTATAGAGAGTAACTTCTATAGAGCACCACTTTTTACCGGGCAGATAGAGGGAACGGGTCCGCGTTATTGTCCATCTATCGAAGATAAAATCAACCGTTTTCGCGACAAAGAGAGACACCATCTTTTTATAGAACCACAAACTGCGGACAACACCGAGTGTTATATCAACGGTATGAGCACATCGCTTCCCCCGGAGGTGCAACAAGAGATGATCCACTCTGTTAGGGGGATGGAAAATGCGAAAATTGTTCGCTATGGTTATGCTATAGAGTATGATTTTGTTGATCCAAGAGAGCTTAAGCATTCCCTAGAGACAAAAAAGATCAAACATCTCTATCTCGCAGGGCAGATAAACGGAACTACAGGCTATGAAGAAGCAGCCGCTCAAGGTTTGATGGCCGGAATCAATGCCTCTTTAAGCCTGCAAAACAAAGAACCTCTTATACTCAGACGTGATGAGGCGTATATCGGGGTGCTTATAGATGATCTTGTGACTAAGGGAACGAAAGAACCCTACCGTATGTTTACCTCCCGTGCAGAGTACAGACTTCTTTTACGTGAAGAGAGCGCAGATACGAGGCTCAGTCACTATGGACATGCTCTTGGGCTTATAGATGATGTAACGTATGAAAAGGTACAACGCAAAAGCAAGCAGATACAAGAGGGAGTCAAACTTTTACAAGAGACAAGCTTTACTCCAAACAAAGAGTTTATCGCTTTCTTAGAAGCGATGGGTGAAGAGAAGATCAAAGACACCATTACCGCCCAGCAGCTTGTAGCAAGAAAAAGTTTTGATGTAGAGAAGATGGTGAAGTTAGTACCTGAACTTCAGAAGTATTCACCTTACATAAAAGAGGAGATTCTTGTTGAGGGAAAATATGCCCGCTATATTGAGAAACAGAGTGAAGAGATACAGAAGATGAAAAAGTATCTTCGTGTTGAGATACCTGAGAAGTTTGACTTTAAAGGTGTCAGTGGCTTAAGTAAAGAGATCGTTGAGAAGCTTGAGAGCTTTAACCCTCCAACACTCCAGGCAGCTTCTCAAATAAGCGGCATTACACCCGCTGCAATAGAGATACTCCATATCTATATAAAAATAGCTAAAAGAAAAAAGAAAGAGTAGCAATGAAAACATTTTACTATTGTCATACAGGGCATAGAATCGGTTTAGACAGATTTAGGCGTGCAGCAACGATTTTAAGAACTTTAGAAGGTGCTGATATAACGCTTCTGTGTTCTGATTATCGTATTGCACAGGTAGCACGCGATTTTGGTGTGCACAAAAGTGTAGGGATCGATGTGGTGAGAAACATACCTCAAATAACACACCACGGCGATCAACTTATTTTTGATTCAGCTGAAGCAAATCCGATCATGCTTGAAGATATGAGAAAATATTTTTCAACTTTTATTCGTATCAGTGATGATCCAAACGACAAAAAAGAGGAGGGTGAGTTGTTGATTTCTCTCTATCTTGAGGGGGAAGGTATCTGCAATGGCTATGCGATAGATGAGAAGTTTTTTCAAAAATATGATAAAACCATAAAAGTATCTTATTTTTTTGGAGATGATGATTATAGTAAAGATATCTATAAGCATATTGACCTGATTGCAGACTTAGAGCCTGAACTTCAGTTGGGATTTTACTACTTTTTGGATTATGAAGAGCAACTGAAAAAACTCTTTAAACACTGTCACGAGTTTGAAGATTATGATGAAATGATCCAAAGAACCGAAATTTTGATAACGGCATCTGCGCAAGCTGTGCTTGAGAGTTTGGCATCGGGAGGAAAACCGATCTATCTTCAAAGGGATGATTACAGCGAAGACTTTCAACAACTTTTTAAAGGTTTGAATATCCCCGTAGTAACAGACTACAATAAGAATAACTTATCTGTGATACTTGAAACAATACAAAATCACAACTATGGCGATGTGAAACACTTTGGTAACATAATTGGTAATTTTATAAAAGAAAGCTTAATTTTATAATTAATTAAACATAGTTTATTATATAATCAAGACTTAAAATTCACAATAAAGTGAGCTAGTATGGAAAAAAATGGCCGTAGAGGTTTTATGGGTAAAGCATTTGGTGCTGTAGCAGCAGTTGGTGCAGTCGGTTCATTGGTAGCAATGAAAAAATCTTGGGATCCGCTTCCAAGTGTTAAGGCTGCTGGTTTTACTACTTTGGATATGACTGCATATAAGGCAGGTGAACTTGTAACTGAAAAATGGAGAGGGAAGCCTATCTTTGTTCTGAAAAAAACTCCAGAGATGGTTGCAAAACAAAATGAAGATGATAAAGCAAGAGATATCGTAGTCAATGGTGAACATTTTATGGTAGCTATCGGTTTATGTACACACTTGGGTTGTATTCCTGCATATTATCCTGAAGATGAGGACTTTGTATGTGCTTGTCATGGTGGGAAGTTTGACTTCGCCGGAATGGTAACCAAAGTTCCGCCTCCGCGTGGACTGGATATACCGCCATTTAGAATCGATGGAAATAAGTTAGTATTGGGTGAAATTGGACCTGAGTACGAGAAAATGAAAGAAAACGGCGTTACGCTTTAATTTAAAAAAGGAAAAAAATGGCACATTTTGAAAAAGCAACAAGTGTTAAAGATTGGTTAAATCAACGCTTGGCTATTGAAAAAGTTGAAAAAGTGATGGCATCTGAGTACTGGATTCCAAAAAACATAAACTTTTTATGGGCGATGGGTATGGTTCTTATGATCACATTCATTTTACTTTTGGTTTCTGGGATCTTTTTGTTGATGTATTATCAACCAAACGTTGCTACTGCATTTGATAGTGTTAACTACACGATCATGAGAGAAGTTGGTTTTGGTTGGCTGTGGAGACATATTCACGGTGTAGCTGCATCAGTTGTATTTTTGATCATATATATTCATATGTTCACAGGTATTTACTATGGTTCTTATAAGAAGGGTCGTGAAATGATCTGGATCTCAGGTATGTTGTTATTTATAACATTCTCTGCTGAGGCATTTTCCGGTTATATGCTTCCATGGGGTCAGATGTCTTACTGGGCAGGTATGGTTATTACAAATATCTTCTCTCTTGGTGGATTGCATTTAGATGGTCTTGTGGAATGGCTTCGTGGGGATTACGTTCCTGCTCAAGCATTCCTAAACCGTTTCTTTATGCTTCACGTACTTCTTTTACCGTTAGCGATTTTAGGATTGATAGGGCTTCATTTTGCAGCACTTCGTATCCCACACGTTAACAATCAAGATGGTGAAGAGATCGATTTTGATGCAGAAGCTCAAAAATACTTGGCAGGCGATAAAAAAGGTTCAAAAGTTATGAGATTTGCTAATGACTTTATGTCTAAAGATATGATGGTTGTAGGTATCTATCTGATATTCTTTTTCTATCTTGTGTTTTATCACTATAATTTTGCGATGGATCCTGTAAACTTTGATCCGGCAGATGGTTTGAAGACTCCGGCACACATTTATCCTGAGTGGTATTTCTTATGGTCTTATGAGATTTTACGTCCTTTCTCTGTCAACATCGGACTTATAGCATTTGGCTTTGCTCAAGTGATCTTTGTTCTATTACCATTCTTGGATAGAAGTCCGAATGCGGTTCCTGCAAATCGTCGTGGTGCGTTTGGAATCTGGTTCTGGTTGTTATTGATAGATATGATTGTGTTAACTGCTATGGGTAAATTACCGCCTGAGGGTGCATTTAGTACAATTGGTTTAGTAGCTGCTTTAGCGTTTATTGCTTTATGGATCGCATTGCCGTTCATAACAGCAAAAGAAAAAAAGTTATAAGGGATAAAAAATGAAAAATAAAGAACCAATTATATTAGCAGTTGTTGTATTTTTTACACTTGTAACTTACTACTTAGTGGAACCATATGCACATAGTGTTATGCATAAACATGTAGAGAGTGAAAACTATGCTTATGCTGACCTACCTGCCATCAACAAAACGGGTGATGCTACTCGCGGTAAAGATTTAGTTTTAGGTGCCGGTGCTTGTACTGGTTGTCACTCTATAGAGGTAGCTGGTATGCCGGCTCCGATGGATCCTGTAACAGCAGCTTCATCTTATGGTGTGAACCCGCCTGATTTAAGTAATGCAGGGGTTATTTATGATGGTAAGTTTCTGGCTAACCTTATTAAAAATCCTGCACATGCCTTAATGGTTGAACATAAATTTGATGCTTCAAAAGGTCAAATGCACCCTATGACTCAATTTTATGGTGCAGGTGGAGACCTTGATCAAGAAGTGGCAGATATGGTTGCATACTTGCAGTCAATCGCTGTAGAGCAAGAGAGTGTAACTCCTGCAATGGCTTATGAAAATGCTTGTGGTAGATGTCACGCACTTAAGTATGAAAAATGGACACAAATCGGTACAAAACCGAGCTTTAAGTACAAAAAAGATGAGCTTGCATTTGACATCAAAGTGCTTGAATATGAAGACTCTATTACAAAGTATATGGGTAAACTTCCACCGGATCTTTCTATGTATATCCGTTCACGTGGAGAGCACTACATAAAAACTTTTGTAGAGAACCCTCAAAACTATCTTCATGGTACGGCAATGCCACGTGTTGGTATAAATGCTGAAAGCATGGATAAAGTGATCGAACATCTTGAAGATGCCGGTGACACTAAACGAGAAGAGAGAGCTTCTGTTGGAGCTAATGTAATGATGTATATTATCATTTTTGCAATCTTTGCACTTCTTTGGAAAAAACAAGTTTGGAGAGATCTACACTAGATCTTTTCTTTACTCTAAGTCAATTATGGCTTAGAGTACTAACATCACACTCTACACTTCATCAAACTACACAAAGCTAGAATCTGATATAATCTTTTTATGAGATTTAGAGACTTAAAAAAACATCAAAATAAGATAAAACATCAACAAGAGAAAGCTCAGTATGCCTATGCGACATATATAGAGAGAGTGAAAGCTTTAATCACTGATATGTTTATGATTTACGCACCGATAC
>JALWLL010000071.1:11564-41778 GCA_026996295.1 Sulfurimonas sp. | reverse complement strand
TTTGTATCCATAACTGTCGTGTTTGTATCAAGTGTCGGTATAGTGTATTGAAATGATGTTATTCTTCCCGGTGCGCCATTAGCTCCTGTTGCTGTATGGCAACTGTTACAATCAAATCTAGAAGCATCATGTGAATTTGTCAATGAACTATTTACCACTTCCCCTTTTGTGTTTATAACTTGTGCTGTATATGTTGTAATCCCTGCATTAAATGTTGCATTTACATTTCCTATGCCATTTCCAATTTTATAATTCACTGTTGTTCCATCATTTAGTAGTAACTGCACAGAATATCCATAAGCCGCTTTTGTTATATCATCGTTGGCTGCAGTTAAGCTTGTAAATATCGTGGCACCGGAATCAAAAACCTCATCATTGTCATAACTGTCATCATCACTGTAGTCATCATTGTCATAACTGTCATCATCGCTGTAGTCATCATCGTCATAACTGTCATCATCGCTGTAGTCATCATCGTCATCATCGTAGCTAGAACTACTGTATCCATAGTAAGTTGTTGTACCTGGAGAGTGACATGTAGCACAACTTGCACCTTGGTTGTGATTAGCATCTTCATCATCATAATAATCTAGGTAATCTTCATAATCATAATCTAAATCACCATATTCAAGCTCATATTCATGCTTGAGCGTCAGTAAATGACTTGCTATCTCTTCGAGCTCATATTCATGCAGGTCATCATCAAGTTTTGTTATCTCGCTTTCTACCTCGGCATCATTATCAAGTGTATCAATAGCAGTAGGAAGATTCCCTTTAATATAATCTACTAAATCTTTTTCTTCCTGCTCAGAATCATGATCTGCATCACTCACATATCTATTGTACTCATTGAGTATCATTGAAGTATTCATATCCAATAATTGCGTAGTAGTTATCTCAAGCATGTTAGATATATTGTTTTCTTTTACATATTTGTACAATACATTAGAGATCGCTTCTATCTCTTTTGATTCTTGAGGTGTTTTTGTAAAAATATCATCCAGTGTAATATTCAAATCAGATGCTATTTGTTCAAGCTGTGTTCTAGTTGCAGTATTTGTTGCTAATGTCGTAGCTATTGTAACAACATCTCCCCCCACAGTTGTTAAATTCATATCATTAACAACATCTCCTACACTGATAGAACCATCTCTATCGATATCTATGACACCACCCGTTGCCATAACCGGATATGAAGGTTTAGATGCAAATGTATATTTACCGTTTCCATCCTCCTTAGCAATTACACCATTTGCATCTATCACCGTAGCCCCTAAAATAGGTCCTCTTTCTACTGTTATAGTATTTGATAGTGCTTCTGAAATTGTATCTGGCGTAGAATCACTAGAATCACCACATCCACTAAAGATCAACGCCGCAGTTGCGATACTTATTAGATATAAACTTTTCATTTTATACTCCTTTGAATTTAAATAGTGAAAGAAGTATAAATAATATTCATGAAGATAAAATGAAGATTTCCAATTTACTCCAACTTAAAATAAATCATGTTAGGATGCGTATCTTTACGTTTGGAATACTTGGAGAAAACAGTTGAATAAAATTATCACTTTACTTTTAGGGCTTTTGATATATCTTCATGCAGAGGAAGAGAATACATATAAGCTTGGCAATGGAGTTCAAATAGCATCGCTGCCCATGTATATCGGTGGCTACATATCTATGGACTACTATCATACAGATGATGAAAACAGATATAGAATCGATGATATAGCCTTTTTGAGCTATGGCAATCATAATAAGTTTTCTTATATGCTTGAAGTAGAATTTCAAGAGCTCTATACTATCACTGAAACAGATGGGCATACCGTAACTCAGAACAATAACCGCCTTGAAATTGAACGCTTGTATATAGACTACAATGCCAATGCAAACTATCTTCTAAGAGTCGGTAAATATAACTCACCAATCGGCTTCTGGAACATGTTGCCCATCAACATCCTCAGAGAAACTACCTCTAGTCCACAAAGTACATATGTAATCTTTCCAACATTTACAACAGGTATCTTAACCTCTTTTAGCTCATTTAAACATGAAGAATATGAAATTGACATATTATTGCAACACAACCAAGACCTGGACTCTAACTATAATAATTATGTCGTTGATGAGCATTATGGTTTTGGAATCACTTACACTACAAAAAATGATTTGCACCTTAAAGTAAATGCAGGAGTATTCAATAACATACCCCATAACGGCTTGGCTTCTCAAAACCTATACTATGCACTATTATCAGCAAAATATGAAAATAACAATTTTGAATTCATCGGTGAAATAGGCTCTCAGAGATCAAAACACGAAGCTACAACCAACTATGCATGGTACACACAAGGACTCTATCGTTTTCAAGAAAAACATATTACTGTATTAAGAGTTGAATCATACGACGACAAAATGAATAACAACTTTGAAAATATAGCAATTATAGGCTATACGTATAGACCTACATATCCCATAGCCGTAAAAGTAGAGTATCAATTTCATTCAAATTGGAGTAAAAATAAATTTTTATCTTCACTTTCGGTGCTGTTTTAATGAAAAAAACATTAGTAAAAATATCTATTATATTCGTATGCTTTAGCATAAATCTCAGTGCACAAGAGCGGTATGCGATTATATCAAATAAAAACCTTGGTCACCTCTCTTTAAGTCAAATTAAAGCTGTCTTTCTTAAAAAGGTGTCTTATATAGGTGATACAAAAATGATTCCCCTAAACCTAAATTCTCGAAGTAAAATCAGAAAAAGCTTTGAAAAAAATGTTTTGAAGATGAACCTATCAAGATTAAAATCGTACTGGATCAGGCAACATTATCTTGGTCACAGACCTCCAATCACAATGAAATCAGAAGAGTCTGTAAAATCATTTGTTAAAAAAATAGATGGTGCTATCGCTTATATAAATGTTAAAAATATAGACTCTGAAGTACATATTTTATACGAATGGAGTGATTAGTGGATGTTTAACTTTTTTCATAAATCACTCAGAAACAAACTTATTGTCAGTTTTTTTGTAATCGGATTTGTCCCATTCGTAATAATGATCGCTTATACTGTTTTTTTTAGTGAAACTAAACTTGTAAACAAGGTCATAGCAGAACAGTTGACAAAAGCTGATGTTGTTATTCATCTTATTAACACTCACATTAACTCCATAAAAAAAGAGATAAACTTTATAGGATCATTAGATATAATGGATGACATCATTTCTGATGACATTGATAAAAGAATATCTATCATACTTACAAAAAAAGTTGATGATTTCAATTTAGACGTTGAGATGTTTGTCATTAACGAAAAGTTTAATATTATCGCTTCTTCCAATAAGGAAAAACTATTTCAAAGCTTTGAGGATATAAAGCTTTTACAACACAGCAACGGTGAATATATCTCAAAGAGCCACCTTTACATATATAGTGAAATATATGCATCCTTTGACACTAAAAAACATCTTGGATATCTGATCTTAAAATACAATCTAAAAAATTTAAAAAACTTCTTAACATACCAAGATGGCATATACTCATATATTATAAACAAAAAGAGTTCTCTCATCATAGGCGATAAAATATCCCTTAAATTGAATTTATCCAAAGATGAGGGCAGCTTAATAACGGACAAGCATCTAATAGTATATAAAAAATTTTTAACACAACTAAAGGGTTTTTATCTTGTTTATGCCGTTGATAAAGATATATCCTTAAAAATTTTATATGATTTTGTAAAGTTTATTTCTTACATATCTATTGTTATTTTATTTCTTATAATATATATCTCCATTAGATACTCTAAAGATATCGTGCTACCAATCGAAAAACTAACTTCAGTGACTGAGAAAATAATAAAGGATCAAGACTATTCAACAAGACTCAGTACACATTCCAAAGATGAATTAGCCATACTGACACTCTCATTTAATACTATGCTTCAAACAACTTCTCACGCACTAAAGCGCTTGGAAGAGGAGAACACACTAAGACTTAAACGATTCACTCAGCTAATCAAAATTTTCAATATGATCATTCAAACAACATCTCAAAAAGAGTGCATAGAGGTTTCAGTAAGTGAGATAAAAAAACTAACAAACAACAATGATCTAGTTTTTCATAAAGAGCCAAATAAAGATGCGATAGAATTATATGTAACAGACTTTGAAAAAAACAAAAAATTTTACTTCGGATCAATATCTTTATCTATGCAAAATATAGAGGATCTTAATGAGAGAGAGTTTTATACATCCATTGCAAGCATGATAACTTTACAACTTGACCGAATAAGACTTATAGACAGAACCATGGCAGTGTCAAAAGCAAAATCAGCATTTATATCAAACATGTCACATGAATTAAGAACCCCTCTTAATGCAATCATAGGATTCTCCCAATTTCTAATAGCATATGAGGAGCTCACGGATGATCAAAGAGAGACTATAGGAAGTATCGAATCATCTGCACATTATCTTCTCAATATGATAAATGAAATTTTAGATATAACAAAAATTGAAGCCGGTAAAATGGAAGCACGATTTGAATATGTCAATCTTGTAGAACTCATCCATAATTGTTATAATATGCTCAAACCTCTAGCAGACGACAAAAACTTGAACTTTGAACTCATTACCGACAAATTCACCATAAAAAAGTTTAAAACAGATCCAAAAATGTTTCAACAAATCGTTGTAAATCTTATTTCAAACGCCATAAAATTCACTGAAAAAGGCTCTATTACACTAGAGTTACTACATAGCAATACACATATTTTTGTTAAAATAACAGATAGCGGTATCGGTATCTCAAAAAAAGATATGGCAAAACTTTTTAATGACTTTACTCAGGTGGAAAATATTATGCAAAAAAAACATAAGGGAACAGGTCTTGGACTTTCATTGAGTAAAAAGATGGCAAATATCTTAGGTGGTGACGTAGATCTCAGTAGCGATGGTTTAGGAAATGGTTCTGTTGCTGTTTTCTCCTTAGAGATTCAAATCTAAGCATCCGCCTTAAATTAAAAGAGTATTTTGTTTCATCTAAGCTTTATTAATAATTTTTAGTTAAAATTTCAAAAATAAATTTTACAAGGACATATAATGTTAGTAACAAACCCAGCTCCAGATTTTACAGCTACTACAGTTTTAGCTGATGGCTCAATCGTTGAAGATTTCAAACTTAGTGAAAACTATGGTGAAAAAGGTACGGTAGTATTTTTCTATCCACTTGACTTTACTTTTGTTTGCCCATCTGAGATCATTGCATTTTCTCACAGATATGATGAGTTCCAAAAACGTGGCGTTAACGTCATCGGTGTTTCTGTTGATTCACAGTTTTCACACTTTGCTTGGAGAGAAACTCCTGTAAACAAAGGTGGTATCGGTCGCATCAACTTTCCACTCGTTGCAGACTTAACTAAGAATATCGCACGTGATTATGATGTACTTTTAAATGATGCTGTTGCACTTCGTGGTTCATTCCTTATCGATGCAAACGGTATTGTTCGCCATGCAGTTATCAATGATCTTCCACTTGGTCGTAACGTTGATGAGATGCTAAGAATGATCGATGCGCAACAATTTACTGATGAATTTGGTGAAGTATGTCCTGCCGGTTGGCAAAAAGGTGATGAGGGTATGAAAGCTGACGCTGAAGGTGTTGCTGATTATCTTGCGAAACACGAGTCTGAACTCTAAGTTCAACTTCCAAAGTAGCTTTACTTTTTGTAAGCTACTTTGTATCTCTATCTAAACTCTCCAAAGATTTTTCACTCGCACTGTTTGATCTCTCATATACTTTATCACTAAGAGGTTTTGGCTCTTTGGAACAAGCACTCAATCCTATAAAAACAGCTATAGCTAGAACTATTTTTTTCATGAAGTCTCCTTATACTCTTTCTATTCATAACAGCCTAACATATTTAGCGTTAATTTTAAAAAAAATTTAATATAAAGTAAACAATTTACTTGTTAATATTTCTTATATATTATGAACTATGGAGTTATTATGAAAAAAATAGTTTTACTTACACTCGTTATGTTGTACATCTCGACACCTTTTTTACAAGCAAATGAGCAAGAGGAGTTACCTCCTATCAAGCTGCCTGAGTATATTGTGGATCCATACAGTGGGGTTATGGTCAATGCAAAAGAGGCATTTTTTGTTTACAAGTGTGCCCGCTATGGCAGTATGCAAAACTATTTTGGTTTTGCTAAGGAGGAAAATGCCAAAAGATATGCTAAAAAAAACAACTGTGGCGCCCTTAACTATGAAGAGTATAAAAAAGCCCTTAAGAAAGACAATAGACTTATAGAAGAGTAAGCCTACTGCTTACTCTTACCGACTAAAATACCCGCTATAACGATACAAAATATACCAAATAAAGTAAACAGATCCGGGAAGTTGTCTCCAAGCATCCAGCCAAAACCTATGGCAAAGGGTATATTGGTATAGCTTATCACCCCTACGATACTTAAATTTTTCGCACTGTATGCTTTTGTCAGTAGCCATTGTGAGAGGGTGGATATCACCGCCATCAAAGCTATAAGCAGCCAAATATGCAGTGTTTGAGGTATTACAAATACGGGAAATAAAAAAGAGAGACTTTGAGCTACATCGACAAAAGGTGCCACAGCAAATAAAACTGCGGGCACAAAAGATCCTACAACTACAAATGATAAAACTATAACACGGGCATCATATATATTTTTGATTTTTTTAATGGTGGTATAGGCTGCTGCTGCAAAAAAACCACCAAGAACACCCAAGAAATGCTCATATGATACACTCATTCCAAAAGGTTTTGCTATAAGTATAATCCCAAAAAATCCTATAAAAAGTGCCCATAGAGTCTGCTTATTCAAATGTTCATGCAGTAGGTAATATGCCAGTACTGTTACAAACAAAGGAGAAGTTTTGTTAAGCGTTATCGCTTCACCAAGCGGGATCACAGCTATAGTGTAAAAAAACAAAATCATCGCACTAAAACCCAAAAAACCTCGAAGAAGCAGTAGATGAAATTTGCCTCCGCTTAAAACTACGGGCGTATGTTTAAGTGTATAAAGAATTAAAAACACGCCGATAAGATTACGAAAAAAAACGATCTCCAATGCACTGATATCTTCTGAAAGTATCTTTGTCAGTGCACCGTTGAGTGCAGAGATAAGTGCTGAGGCGAGCATAAAAACTATGCCGTTATCCAAGTTTTTTAACAAGCTAAACCTTTTTTTACAAATGCCAATGCCTTTGCGTTTACATAGATAAGCTCATGCCATTGACACCGTGGAGCTATCAGTGTAAGGCGTAAAGGATTCGAGCTTCTAGAAAGCGCAACATAAAACTGAGAAGGAGCAAAGATTTCGTTGGTCTCTATAATCAGATCTGTTATGCTCATCCCCTGAGACTTATGGATGGTGATGGCAAAAGCGAGTTTAATAGGAAACTGATACACACTAAAGAGACTCTCTTCAACCATTTGCATCGCCCCCTCTATTTTCTTCTGAACCCATCTCTTTTTTGACTGCTCCACAACTTCGAGTTTTACCACCTTGGCATCACTTTTTTGTACATACACATAGGTTTCATCAACATTCACAACAACACCACGCTCACCGTTGAAGTAGTTCCAGGCATTTCTCGTAAAGAGCACCGGTGCACCGATTTTGAGATGAAGCTCTTTCTCCATTCGTGAATCATTGATAAAACGTTGCACTTCCATCTCTTGTACACTTTTGATATGCTTCACAACTTGCACCTCTTTGACAAACTCCTCCCCGTCTATATAGGAGAGTTGATTTTTATTATGCTGCGAAGCTGTTTCATTTTTGCCAAACAAAAAAGTAAACTCACTTAAATCCTGCGGTAATGCTTTTATATAGCTGTTAAGCTGATTATGCACTCTTTCATCCACGTGGGCAAATCGGACACTGTGCAGTAGTTGTATAAAATTTTGATCATCGGTTCTGTATATATGTGTTAACTCTATGGTATGAAAAGCAAACGTACTCCATGCAGATGATTCAAAGGCAAAACGCACTTCAGAGTATCCACGAACTACCGGTGGAAGCTGTAAAAAATCACCGACAACCAGAAGTGAACCTTTAAAATCTGCCTGAAGCAAACGAAGACGTATCATCTCCAAAAGGGTGTCACTGACCATGGAGATCTCATCTATAACAATAATATCCATACTGTGGATAAGCTTTTTGATCTTTTTGCTTATCTCAAGCTTACCCTTAAGCTCCAAAGCTTCAAGATCACTTGCGATACCAAGATCAAAAAAACTGTGCAGAGTCTGCCCACCTATAAGTGTAGCCGCCATTCCCGTTGAAGCAAGTTTGGCAACTTTTTTTGACTCCTGCTCAAAATGTTGTATCACTTGTCGGGTGATTGTCGTTTTGCCAACCCCTGCACCACCTGTCAAAAAAACATTTTGACGGGCTTGCAGTTTATTAATAGTAACACTTAAATAATCCATGAACGGATAGTAGCAATAAACACTATAAATAGAGTTAAATTATAGTAAAATTTACTGATGGATAGAATTTTAATTATAGAAGATAACAAAACCTTAGCAAAACTTATAGCAAAAAAGATCACTTCTGAACTTCAATTTGAAGTGGATGTCGCTTATAAACTCTCAGAAGCAAAACTTTTTTTACATAAATACCGGTACTTTATCACCCTTTTGGATCTCAACCTTCCGGATGCACCCAATGGTGAAGTTGTGGACTATGTACTTAAAAAAAACAACCGGGTTATTGTTCTGAGCGCAAGCATAGACAAAGAGTTTAGAAGCAACATACTGAAAAAAAATATAGTTGATTATGTTACAAAAGGTGGAGTTGATGATATCAACTACATTATACAAACACTAAAAAGACTCAAAAAAAATCAAAAGCATAAAGTACTTGTCGTTGATGATTCTATGGTCTTTAGAAAACAACTCAAAGGGATGCTTGAGAACCTTTTTTTTCAGGTGATCACTGTTGCTCACGGAGAGGAAGCACTTGGCATGCTAGCGAGCACCCAAGATATCAGTCTTGTTGTGACAGACTACAACATGCCCGTAATCGACGGACTTGAACTTACCCATGAGATCCGAAAGATCTACTCCAAAAATGATCTCAGCATCATAGCGCTCTCATCTAACAGCGATGATGAGATCACCGCTTTGTTCTTAAAGCACGGTGCCAATGACTACATTAAAAAGCCTTTTTCAAAAGAGGAGTTCTCATGCAGAATCAACAATACCATAGAAGCTCTTGAAAATATCCATATCATCACGAACCATGCAAACAGAGATTTTCTCACAGGACTTTACAACCGTCGTTATTTCTTTAAAGATATGGAAAATTATTTTGCCAAAGCGATCCAAAACAGTGAAAACTTTGCCATAGCGATAATCGATATAGATCATTTTAAAAAGGTAAATGACACCTATGGACACGATCTTGGTGATAAGGCTATAGTCACCTTATCAGAAATTCTCAGAAGTAACATAGGGCAAAATGATATTGTTTCACGTTTTGGCGGTGATGAGTTTTGCATCGTACTAAAAGATATCTCCCCATCAGCTGCAGCCGATGTCTTTGAAAGACTACGCCAACAGGTTCAAAACAGCCCAATCCTCTCAGATAAAGGGGAGGATATCCACTTTAGTATATCCATCGGTGTTGCTTTAAATCGTGAAGATACTCTTGAAGAAACTCTTAATCAGGCAGATCTTATGCTTTACAATGCGAAACAAAACGGACGAAATCAGGTTGTCTATAACTAATTCTCTTGCAAAACAAGAAGTTCACCAAATGGGATCACCCCCTCTTTTTCTGACAACCATTTCACGCTGTAGTTTGGCACGTCTTGAGGAAAAATACCCTCAAGGTCTGTAAAATAGAGTAAAAGTTTAGTGTCACTGAGCCTTGTATTTACAAACTCAAACACCACTCTAAAATCTGTTCCCGCTCCCCCTTTGATCTGTGCTTGATCAAAAAAAGACTCCAGATTTTCCCCTTTGTAAAACACTTTGTGTGTATGGATTTTTTCATCACAGATAAGCAGGTCTATTTCGTAGTTTTGCACACTCAGCATTAAAAAATCTATCTCACTTAAAAAGCTGCGCAGCAGTGCATCATCGATGGAGCCGGAGCTGTCAATAGCTATGACAAGACGAAATGTTTCACTGACGCATGAGGGAAGATATAAACCCATATACAAAAACTTTTTACTAGGCGGTAAGAGTGTGTAGTCATCTTTGTGAAATCTCTCAATAGCCACTTTCAGCTCATCTCTCCAGTCTATCTGACCCTTGATATCTATCTCAAAAAATCTCTCTATACTTTGGGGAAGTTCATCTTTTTGCAGCTCCGCTTCCAAGACAGATTTTGCAAACTCTTCAAACAACTGCTCTTGCAGTGTCTCGTCATGAGAGATCTTTTCATTATCTCTTTGTTGTGTCTGCTCACTTTCATTGTTTTGCACATCTTCAAGATCATCAGCTTCATACTCCAACTCATCTCGAAGTATGTCATCTTTGAGCTCTGCGTATATCTCCTCGGCATACAAACCGCTAAAACGTTGTGAGTAATGTGCCTGATAGGGTCGATCCAAACCATTTTCTACGAGCATATCGTTGATGGCATAATCTGTTGCAAGTTGCCACAACCATCCGCTTCTGTTATTTTTCCTGTTATCGTGCAACAAAGAGGCATGCATCGCACCGTTTGCCAGCACAAACTCCATCTCTGAGAGTTCGATCTCATTGAAAAAATCGCTGTTGTACTCAAGCTTGCTCCCGTCACTTTTAAAAGACCCTATATCGTTGTTGAGTATAAGTTCAAGCTTGGAAGCAACACTTCCAAAATAGGGGTA
The DNA here is from genome assembly GCA_026996295.1 of Sulfurimonas sp. Taxonomy (GTDB): domain Bacteria; phylum Campylobacterota; class Campylobacteria; order Campylobacterales; family Sulfurimonadaceae; genus Sulfurimonas. The sequence continues at coordinate 30,900 of JALWLL010000071.1, read as the reverse complement.
CTCCACTAAAAGCTTTGCTTTGGCTTGGGATATTTTCTCATCTAAGAACATCATCTACCCCAAAAGATATGAAAATCTCTTCACCCACTCTTTAAAAGCTTCTGAGTTTTGCATAAGTACCCCTGCTCTTTGCAGATCTTGTACTATCATAACGGCAAACTCACTCTTTAACTCCAGTGTATAATATAAAAGATTCTCTAAACGTTCCGGGGTATTGTTGTTTAAAAGTGCACTGACTAGACCGCTGCTAAGAGCATATAAAACATCCACCTCATCGCTGTAAGTGCCTTTTGAGGTTTGTAAAATAGTTTCAATATCCGGAAGTTTATGCATCACCTTTGAAAAACTCAAAAATCCGACCGCTACTTCACGTCCAACAGCCCCTCCAAGAGCATCTAAAAGAAGTTTTTCTTCCAGGTTGCTTTTTAAAATACTGTCAACATACTCCCAACTTCTTGGTGTAGCAAAACTTTTCAGATCATTTTTTGCATCAAAAGTAAAAAGATGCTCACTTTTGTAAGCTATATAAGCGATAATCCGCTCATCTATTTTTTGTTTGTATGCCCAGTATCTCCACTCATCAACTTCCACTTCCATCTCAAAATGAACAAAGCGGTTTGCAAGGGGAGCCGGCATGCGGTATGTAACCCCTCTATCACCCTCACGGTTTCCGGCTGCAACTATTGCCCAGCCTTTTGGAAGTTCATATTCGCCTATGCGTCTATCGAGGATAAGCTGGTATGCTGAAGCCTGTACGGAAGGAGCGGCAGAGTTGAGCTCATCTAGGAACAAAATACCCTCCCCTTCACTCGGCAAAAATGCCGGTGGTGCCCAAAGAGCCGTATGGGAATCTTTTTCATAAAAAGGGATCCCTTTCAAATCGGTTGGGTCCATAAGCGCCAAACGCAAATCTATAAAACCTATGTTTTTACTTTGAGCCACCTGCTTGACTATGGAGGACTTCCCTATCCCGGGTGCTCCCCATAAAAATGTCGGAACTTTTTGTTCCACCAGAGATCTAAGTGTTGTTATAAGATCAGATGCTTTCATATCTCTCCATTTACACTAACCAGCCGATATTTTGGCTTTGAATATGTTTGGCAAAAGCCGCATTTGTTTTAACAGCACGCTCAAACCGGCTCTCAAGCTGTAGTTGATAGAGCAGCTCAACGGGTGTGTTTTCATTTTTTGCGAGTTCACAGAGCACCTCTTCATCTGCAAGTTCAAAAAGCTCTTTGAGTATTGTTTGTGGTGTTGCACTGTTGGAAGCCAAAGCGATAAAGTTTTTTTCATCTTCATACGCTTTGTGTAAGAGCTCTTGCGAACATGCACTGTTGGCAAAAATATACCTGTTTATCTCCACATCATCAAAAGCCAATAAAGCACAGAGTGTTGTAGCATCAATACCTCTATTACCTGCCAAAGCGATATGCACCTTTTTGTTTGGAAGTGCCAAAAGTTTTTTCTGCATATCCTCACTCAGTGTTTCATTGGATGCCAGCAGTTCGCTATGGGCAAAAAGCAGAGCAAAGAGCTCATCATCAAGCATAATATTTTTAGCGATTATTTGAGCAAATGAGGTGTTTTTTATCAACTCTTTGGCTATAGACTTATCCAAGTGAGGGTTGTGTGCCATAGCTTCATTGAGAGCTGCATCACCAAGCTTTAAAAACCTTTTTAAAATAGCCCGAGAAACCTTTTCGTGTGTCAAAAGAGCACTCATTATTTCTCTGTGCTTCTGTAGTGGCTCAAGTATGGCAATCGCTTCTAAAAGAGCGATATTTTGCGTTTGCAATACAAGATGATAAAGACCCGTTGTTGCATACTGAACATTATGGTTTCTCTCTATGTTTTTATAAAAACGCACAATCAAGGCAGCACTTACATCACGGTTGTCATCATTTTCAAAAAAATCCTCACCACCCCAGGAGTACATACTCAGAAGTTTTAAAAACACTGCATCATCTATCATCGAGTTTTGCAAAAAACTTTTAAGCCTTGCTTTATCATGACTGAGTTTTAAACTCATTAAAAGAGTATCTGCATCTATCTCTTGGGCAAGTGCTTTTTCTAAAACATCTATACTCAAAGCGCGCACACCCTTTTGCTCATAGAGCTCATCACTTCTGTTTTGCTCATAAGGGCTCATCATCCTACCCTCAACAACTGCTGCAACCTCATCACTGTACTCTTGAGCAAGCGTAATATTATGCAGGGCAAGTTGATCATGAAACTCTTCAGCCTCAAAGGCACGACTTTTTCCAAAAAGGAGGATTGTTTTGTTTTTAAATTCTTCTAAATTCATACGTAAATTATACTCATTTTTTTTAAGTTTGCACTTCTTAGTTATAATCTAGCAATTATTTTAAGGAAATATTATGTCACATACCATAGAAGATGGTTACAGGTTATATAATGAAAAAAAGTTTAAAGAAGCTTTTGATGCACTTTATGATGCGGCATTACTTCACAACAATGCGGAAGCTCAGTACTATCTGGGTATGATGTATCATGATGGGGATGGCGTTGCACAGGATATCGACAAAGCAATAAAGTGGTGGTCAAAAGCCAGAAGAAACGGTCATGTAGATGCAGCAAACAAAATGTCTGAGATCTCAACCAGTACAAAAAATATGTTTTAAGGAAAACACTCAATGAAACTACACGCACCTTGGGAGAAGGCATTTAACAAAATTGCTACTCCGTTTGAACACTTTTTACATGCGCAGACCACAACCGGTCTTATACTGATGATGACAACTGTCATTGCCCTGATACTTGCAAACTCTCCTCTTGCAGATGCCTATTCACACTTTTTTCATACCTATGCAAAAGTCGGCTTTGGTTCTTTTGAACTCTCTCAAAGTATCCACCACTGGATCAACGACGGTCTTATGGCGATCTTTTTCTTTATCGTGGGACTTGAGATCAAAAGGGAGATCTTAGTTGGGGAACTCTCCAATATTAAAGTAGCAATACTCCCTATATTAGCGGCGATTGGAGGTATGATTATGCCGGCACTTATCTACCTCTTTATTAACAGCGGAGGAGAAGGAGCAAACGGTTGGGGTATCCCCATGGCCACTGATATCGCTTTTGCCATTAGTGCCTTGGTACTTTTGGGTAATCGGGTATCGGCACCTCTAGTAACCTTTTTGGTTGCACTTGCCATTGTTGATGATCTTGGTGCAGTTGTTGTGATCGCACTTTTTTATACTGAGCAGATCGCCATGCAGCCACTTGCCTTTGCATTTGTTTCTTTTTTAGTGATGATTGCTTTTAATCGTTTTGGTATCCATGCGACACTTCCATACTTTATAGTAGGGGTAGTGATGTGGTTTTTTATGCTTGAATCGGGTGTACACGCAACGATAGCAGGTGTTATAGCAGCCATGGCTATACCATCAAAACCAAAGTTTGCCCCTATAGAGTTCACACAACATACGCAAAATCTGCTCCAAGAGTATGACAACTATCCCATCGCCACAGACCATACAATGCATGAGAGACAAAAAGCAATTTTGCAAAACATAAAAGACAGAATCGACTCGGTAAGCTCTCCCGCTTCCAAGCTTGAACACTCCCTGCATCTTCCTGTGAGTTTGATAGTGATCCCACTCTTTGCCCTTGCCAATGCCGGCATCTCGATAGATTTTTCCTCTATAGGTGAGACGATTATAGAACCTGTTTCTTTGGGGATCATCGCAGGGCTAATCATCGGTAAAGTACTTGGGATCGCAGGTGTTGCATGGCTTGCTATCAAACTTGGTATTGCCAGACTTCCAGAGGGCAGCAACATGAGTCAGATCTTTGGTGTTGCATTTTTAGGCGGTATCGGTTTTACCATGTCCATATTTGTTGCAGAGTTGGCATTTGTAGGAAATGCCGAAATGATATTTCAAGCAAAGGTCGGTATTTTAGCCGCGTCACTTTTTGCAGGTGCTTTTGGATATATCTGGCTTAGATATATTGCCAAGCAAGAGAAGGAAGTAATTAGCTAAAATAATTGTAAGTTATCTTAGTTATAATTCCTTCATATATTTAAAATAAGGAAATATAGATGAAAAAGATATACTTACTTTTACTTTTTGTCACTGCACTCTTAGCAAACGACAAGGTTCACACCTATGCCAAAAATGAGGAGTGTAAAGTATGTCATACAACTATTTATGATGAATTTTACACCTCTATGCATGCAAACTCTATTCCCCAAAAAGACCCTATCCATAACGCTGTATGGCAAAAACATCCTCATAACAAAAAACTTCAACGATACAGTTGCGGCAAGTGCCACACACCTGCTGCCAACAACCTTGACAAGATGCTTACAAAAGGTCAAAAAGCGCTTCCAGACAACGAGAATGTAACGCACACCGAGGGGATTAGTTGTGCATACTGTCACCGGATAAAAAGTATAGAGCTTCATAAAAAGACCAATACAAATATTATAACAAACACCCCTAAAACATATTTTGGCACACGTAAAGAGAGTATTGAATCTCCGTTTCACAGTATTGCTTCTGATGGCAATGAGATCTTTAAAAACGGCAACGTATGTATAGGCTGCCACTCCCATAAACAAAACAAATTCGGTCTGAATGTATGTTCAACAAATATAGACAACCAAATGGATCAAGCAAACTGTGTAAGTTGTCATATGCCACAGGTAAAAGGGAGTGTTTCCAATCTTTCAAACACTAAAACTCACGCCTTTCACGGTTTTTCCGGAAGTCACTTCCATTCCGATATGTTAACGCAGTATGTTGATCTGTCTATTTTAAGAAATATTGAACATTTTTATGTCAATATCGACAACCGTACATCTCATGCACTTTTACTGCATCCTCTTCGTGTCGCTATACTGAAAGTCAGTGTCACAAGAGGTGCTAAAACAACACCGCTTAAAAATCAGGTGTTTGTAAGAGTGATCGGTAAAGATGGTAAGCCTGCCATGCCTTGGGCGGCAGACACCACCATAAAAGACACTATGATCCAAGCGAATGAAAAAAGAAGTATCAAGTATGATTTTAAACTTCAAAAAGGAGATCGTGTCGATGTTGTTCTTGGCTGGTATTTGGTAAATCCAAAAGCTGTGAAAAAGCTCAATCTTGAAGATGAAAAGATAGCAACCGAATTTCATCTGTTTAAAAAGCAAAGTTTTACTTTTTAAGTGAAATTTTGCACCCCTCATACACAAAGTCCAACTCACTTGGCAACTCTTTATAGAGTAAAGGGCTGTCAAGATCAACAAACTGTACGACATCTCTAAATGCCATTGCCAGATACAGCGCTATATTTATAGAGTGTGGACCCTCTAACATTGAGCCTAACATACACGCCACACCTTTATCTCTTGCGTACTTTAAAATCTCTATAGCCGGCGTCACACCCCCGCACTTCATCAGTTTTATATTGATCATATCGGCACTTTGAGACTCTATGATCTTCTTTGCATCTTCAAGTGTAAAAACAGCTTCATCTGCAAGGATGGCAATATCACAATACTCTGTTATACTCTTGAGTGAGTCTGTATCTTTGGCATCAACAGGTTGTTCAATAAGTGCAAGGTTGATATCTTTTGTCTTATCAATAAAATAGAGTGTATCCTCAAGCGACCATGCCTGATTTGCATCAACAAGGATCTCTGCCCCATGAAGATCCAAAGCTATCTTGCGTATGGTTTTGATGGCATGTTCTATATCATCGGCAACTTTGACTTTGAGTATATGCTGCTTTTTTTCAAAGGCTTTTCGTGCATCTTGAAGCATTGTATCTGTCTTGTTGAAGCTGATGGTGACATCTGTGTAAAGCGGTGTAGCATCTTTAACACCAAAAAAATCCGCAAGTGTTTGCCCTGCTTGTTTTGCAAGTAGTATGAGCAGTGCCATATCCAAAGCCGCTTTTGCACTGCTTCTTATATCTGCACTCTGAACATACAAGAGTGCCTCTTGTACCTCCATACCCTCAAGAGTTCTCTGTATCGCTGCAATAGAGTGCATAATGTTTTCAATATCTTCCCCGGTAATCGCTTTGGTTGCGGGAGCTTCCCCGATACCGACATGCTCTTGCGTATAAAGATGTACCCTGACAAACTCTACATTTTCAACACTTCTAAGTGCCGTGATGAAAGGGGTTTTCAAGGGTATCTGTTTTCTTTCATACATTATCTTTGTCAGTTTCATTGTGCCATCTCCATAAGTATATTGCCAACAGCCAATCCACCAAAAGTTCCTATGAGATACCCCATAATAGCCATCAATACACCCACACTTACCAAAGACTTGTTGTATGCTGCAGCCAAAATTGGTGCTGATGCGACACCCCCGATATTTGACAAAGAAGCAACAGCAATACTAAAAAGATCAAGTTTAAATATCTTGGCAATAACAACCATAATAACAGCATGTACAAACAGTATGCAAAACCCTGCAAGTACGTATAAACCTACACCGCTAAAACTTTCAAAAACCGCTCTTGAGCCGATAAGTGCTATCAGTATATACAGCATAGTACTGGCTATCTCACTCGAGCCGTTGAGTGTTTTGAGTTTTGTAAAGGAGCCCAAAACACCAAAAAGTGTTGCTGTGAGCACCACTGTCGTTGTTGTATTCAACACTGTTATATGTTCAGAGATAAGCTGAGAAGCCAAGGAGGCAAGCAGAGCAAAGAACAAAAGCAACCAGTAGTGCTTGAGCCCTACAGTACACGCACACCCTATATCACTGTAGTTTGTATGAAGCGTATCTGCTTTGGTAAATGTATTGAAGTATTTGGCAAAGGGAACTGTAAAAAGTAAGAACATCACCCATAAAGTATAGTTAAAACTATCAACAATCAGCGCATAGCCATAGGCCTCTTGCGAAACATTGAGTGCAGAACCCACAGCAACCATGTTAGCTGTTCCACCCATCCAACTTCCGGCCAATGCACCAAAAGCAGCTGCACCGTCTTTTGAAAAATCTAAAAGCATCGTCACTACAACAAAGCCAAACGCAATACTCAAAACCGCTGCTACATAGGCAATAAGAAGAGATCTTCCCAGTTGTAAAAAATGGCTGAAGTCTATTTGCAAAAGCATCAAAAAAAGCATAGCCGGCAAGAGGTTTGATTTTGTAAGGGAGTATATCTCTTGTATCTCCTCATTTTGTGCAAACACACCCATACCTGCGAGTAACATACTCAAAGCATATATCATCACAACAGCGGGGAGATACTCAAATATTTTCAATTGTACCTGCTTTTGCACTAGAGTAAAAACACTTGCAATCAAAGCGATACACAAAAGATAGACAAAAGCAGAAGTGATCACGAAAATACCTTTTTATCAAAATGTAACACAAATAAAAAATAATGCTTAAAAACATTAAATTACACACTGTTTTAGTGGCTTTTAATTTCAAAGTGATTATATTACATTTATGAATTTATATGCAATAGAAAAACAAAAATTATTATCTGAACCCTTTAGTGAGGAGGCACTCAAACTTGCTCACGCAATCTATCACACTTATATACTCAACGATAAAGAACTCTATATGGAAATACAGCTAAAAACTATTGCCAAACTTCTTAAACTTGATATCAACCATAACCATACACTCAAAAAAATTCAAGATATTTTAGAAGACCTCAATGAACCCCTCTTTATAAAAAAGTTTGAATTTCATGCAAAAACCTACCATAATCGTTTTATCACATTTTTCAAATATAAACTTACACAGGATATCCTCTACCTTCAACTCAATGAAGAGTTCTTACATGTGGAAAAAGAGTATATGCTCGATTCCTTTTTAAGCAACACTTAACTATATAAAGCACACTAGTATAGATATACTAAGGAAAATTTGGCTACATTTACACTCATAAGAAAAACAGACTCATCAAAGAGTTTTAAGAAAGTAAACGACAATGGCAAAAAAATATATCATCTTAGACACAGAAACAACAGGCACCAATGAACAAGACAGAGTTATCCAACTCGGATATATTGTACTAGGTACACAACCCATCGAAGTGCACAATGAGTTTTGCTCGTGTGACACACCTATTAGTTATGGAGCTATGGAAGTTCATGGTATTACTCAGGAGATGATTGAGGGTAAGCCCACGTGTAAGGAAACCACAGCTTATAAAAGGCTTCTTGAGCTCAATACACCACAAAACTACATAATCATCCATAATGCACCTTTTGATCTTGGCATGCTTGAGAAAGAGGGGTTTGAGACGCAAATGAAAGTGATCGATACTCTCAGAGTTGCCAAGCATATTTTTGAAGATGAAGAGGCGCACAGACTCCAATACTTCCGATATAAAATGGGCTTGTACAAATCTGAACAAAAAGAAGCCGATGCTCTTGGTATTGAGGTCAAAGCACATGATGCGATCGGTGATGTTCTTGTTTTAAAACTCTTTTTGAGTAAGCTCAAAGATGCTGTTGCGAGTAAGTTTCCTGATGAAAATCCTGTAGAAAAAATGGTTGATTTGACCAATACCCCTATTTTGATCAAAACATTTCGATTTGGAAAATACAAAGGCAAAACACTCCAAGAGGTTGCAAGCAGTGACGCAGGCTACCTTCGGTGGATGCTTACGGGGATGGAAAACCTCGATGAAGATATGCGATACTCCATAAACACGGCTCTTGGTAACTAAAGCAAATAACTAAACAGTAGAAAAAAAGCCAGTGCTATGATACCACTTATAAGAGCATAAGGAAGCTGGGTGCGTACATGCTCTATAACATCGCAATCAGCCGCCAAAGAGGAGATGATCGTCGTATCAGAGATTGGGGAGCAGTGATCACCAAAAACACCTCCCGAGATCACCGCGCCTATGCACAAAGCTATATTTGCATCCATACCTACAGCCATAGGGATGGCAACGGGTATCATAATACTAAAAGTACCCCAACTTGTTCCCGTGGAAAATGAAATGATGGCACTGAGCACAAAAATAACGCCACCTAAAAGATAGATACTCAAGTTCTCATTCGCCAATGAAGCCAGATACAGTCCTGTTTTAAGCTCACTCGTCACACTTCCAATACCAAACGCCAGTAAAAGTATAAACGCTATGCTTAAGAGTTTTTTAGCACCCTTATAACTTGTTGTGCTCCATGTGCGAAAACTCATATTTTTACTTCCAACATAATAAAGCAACATAAAAAGCAGTGTTGCAACCATCGTATAAAAAATCGAACTTGAACCACTCCCTTTTAAGATGTTTCCATCCCCTGTTATATACAAAAAAACAAAAACACTTACAACCATAAACACTATAGGCAGGATCATATAGTACATACTTGTTGCATGTTTGATATCAACTCTCATTTGAGAGGGCGTATAGCTTGCAGTTTTCATAGCCCCTATGTTGATGTTAAAATAGATCGCTACAAAAGTAACAACTAAAGCACTCATAGCATAAAAGTTATACATAACCGCATCTATAAGTATCTCTACCCCGTCCCCCTCTATCATCCCCTTGCCAATCTCAGTAGAGATAAGACCCAGCAAAAGAGCACCCCATCCGTTGAGCACAATGAGTGAACTTATGGGCGCAGAAGTAGAATCACATACAAATGCGAGTTTGGCACGTGGAACTTTATACTTTTCACAAAGAGGCTTACCAACCGCTCCTGCAATAAGGGCAGTAATAGAAGACTCGATAAATATAAATACCCCTATTATATAACTCAGCAGCAGCGCAGAACGCTCAGAAGTAACCAAAGCGTGTTTATGTTGAACATACTCGACAAAGCCGCCTATGCCGCCTGATCGCTCAATAAGAGCCATAACACTGCCAACAAGAACAGCAAAACCGAGTGTTTTAAGTATCCATGGCTCTGATATCAAAGAGATAAAAAGTAAAAAAAGAGCTTCCATCGATGCAAGAATGGAAAAATCATGCAGAATAAACACTCCAAGCACAATACCGCTTACAAGTGAGAGGATAACATTTTTTGTATAAAGCGCTAAAAATATAGCAAACAGTGAAGGAAGAAGTGAAAGAGCCGAGAGTTCTATGAGAAGACCTCTAAAACTCTATGGAAAGTAATACGAGCCCGATTCTGCCGAACTTTTCTTTATAAAGATCACACTGTTTCTGCTCTACTTCTTTAAATCCAAGCTTTTTATAGTACAACAGAGTCTCTAAAGAGCCTATCTCAACTACAGTCTGTCCAAGTCTGTACCCCTTTAAGCGAGCATTTAAAAGACTTTTTTGCATAAGAGCTTTAAGCACACCGACATCGATGAAGCCCTCTATCTCTTCCATAAAATCAAACATCAGGATTCTGCTGTTTTTCTCAAAGCCACACAGATCAAGCACTTCAAGTTTTTCTTCTGTATTTTCGCAGCATCCAAGCTCTTTGAGTGCTTCTACAAATGCTTCTCTTGTGGCGATCCTTGGTTCGTAACTACATAAACAGCCAACACTCTGTGCATCTATCTCAGCGATGAGAAAGTTACTGAAATGGCAGTGCTGGTTTTTACCGATCACAGCCAAGGATTCTAAACATTTTAAAACTGCCGCATCATCTTTTGTCTCAAAGAGCAAATCGAAGATACCATACTTTTTACCCGCCCTTGAACTTTGTAGCATCATTTGAGCCAAAAAAGGAGCATCCTCAGCCACAGCTTTTCTTATTTTAATACTCATATCATTTTCCATAATTGTTAATGTTTTTCATATAATAGTAATAGTACCATACATTATGATAAAAACTTTCTTAATCCTTACAAGTTTACAAATTCTTTTGTATTGTTCACAACAAATCATATTGGTTGTTTCTGATGACTTTCATACTTCCAAAGCCTTGTTGGAGTGTTATGAAGATGAAAAAAAAATATGTGGTACTTTAGAAGTCAACCTTGGCAAAAATGGTTTAGGATGGGGGCTCTCAGAAGTAACGCTTACTCAAAAGCCTTATGATCCCCAAAAACACGAAGGGGATAAAAAAGCACCGGCAGGGATCTTCCGACTTACTTCTGTTTTTGGTGATAAACAACACCCATCCTTAAATATGCCCTATATACACAACACAAATATGATCTGTGTAGATGATACACACTCAAAATACTACAACACTATTATACCCATGCCGCAAAACAAACCAAAAAGTTTTGAGAAGATGAGCAGGGATGATCACCAATATGAACTCGGTATCGTTGTGGCACATAATGAGCAAGGTATAAAGGGTGCGGGGTCGTGTATCTTTTTACATGTACAAAGATCAGAGGGTGCGCCGACAGCGGGTTGTACCTCTATGAAACTCCATGAGATACAAGATATTGCCAAGTGGCTCGATGCAAAGAAAAGCCCACTTCTCATTCAGATACCAAGATCATCTGCACAAGAGGTTAAAAAACTTTTCCCTCAGCTCAAAAACTCAAAGCTTTTGAATTAAGCCTCATCCTCTTTGCTCATATGCTCTTTAGCTTCTATACCAAGAAGTCCAAGCCCTGTTTTGAGTGAAAGTGCTACAACCATCAGCAGCTTTAAGTATTTTGCTTCATTTGGTGTACCTATGATGCGACAGTCATAATAAAATTTATGCAACAAGGCAGCAAGTGCTTTTAGATAATCACTCAGTTTTTGAACCTGACGTGAATTAAATGCATCTTCAACAACCTCAGGTAGCAGTAGTGCATCAAAAAGTAAAACATCCGCATTTTCACCAAGCCCCTCTAATGGAGCCAAAAGAATATCCTCTTCACTTAAAGAGCTTTTTGAGAGGATCGTCTTAATTCTTGCATGAGCATATTGGATGTAGAATATAGGGTTGGAACTGTCTTGTTTTTTAAACTCTGCCAGATCAAACTCTAAAGCGGTATCACTTTTCTTGGAAGCAAAAATAAACCTTAGTGCATCAGAACCTATCTCCTCAACGATATCACTCATCAAAATAACATTACCGGCACGCTTACTCATTTTGTAAGGCTCACCATCTTTTAGCAGGCTCACCATTTGTGATAAAAGCACTTCAAGTTTTTTACTGTCATATCCCAAAAATTCAACAGCGGCTTTTACGCGTGGAATATAGCCATGATGATCTGCTCCCCAGATATTGATATAATGATCATATCCGCGTTCAAACTTTTGGTTATGATAGACTATGTCACCTGCGAGGTATGTAGGACGTCCATCTTCACGCACTACAACTCTGTCTTTTTCATCACCCTTGCTCTGAGAAGCGATCCAGACTTTAGCATCTTTTTCATAAACGCCCTCGCCCATTTTACTCATCACTCTTTCCCAGTCATCATAAAGAGTTGACTCATAAACAAAAGTATCAAAGAAGATGTTGGTATCACCAAGGTCTTTGACGATAATCTTCATCACTTCATCTTTTGCCCACATAGCCAGCTCACGGCGGCGTGATTCATCATGAAAGATCTCAACTCCAAACTTCTCCATAGCATCACGGGCCAAGGCATCGAGATACTCACCACGATAGTAACTCTCCGGATACTCTACACTCTCATCAAGCAAATTTTCACGACCGTGAAGCTGTATGGAAAGACCTAGAAGATCGATCTGGTTTCCTGCATCATTGACATAGTACTCCGCCGTCATATCATAACCCAAATGGCGACCCAGACGAAGCAGGGTATCTCCATAGACCGCACCGCGGGCATGCCCAATGTGTAAAGGCCCCGTAGGGTTGGCACTGACAAACTCTAAAAGGATTTTGCCGTTTTTGTCACCTTTTGCAAATTCTGTTGTATTTTGAAGTGCCCATGCAGCATACTCACTCAAGAAACTTTCACTTAAACGAAAGTTGAGATATCCTTTGACAGATTCAACACTGCTGAAAATATCGCTCTCTTCAAAAGAGGAGGCTAACTCTTGGGCTATCACCATAGGTGATTTTCTCAACTCTTTTGCCAAAGAAAAAGCTATAGGTGTTGCAAAGTGACCAAAAGAGCGATCACGGGGCTTCTCTAAAACAACTTCACGACCAAGTGTTTCGCGCAATAACGCCGATACTCGTTGTTTCAAGGCTTATGCTTGTGTAGTATTTTTTGGAGCTTCTGTTTTAGATGCAGTCTCTTCACTGCCCTCTACTTTTTTAGGAGCTTCTGTGGATGCTGTTGTTGTATCATCCTCTTTCATTTCACTTTTGAAGTTTTTAATACCCTTGCCTATCCCTTTGGCCAAGTCCGGTATTTTTTTTGCACCAAACAATAAGACGATGATTCCAAAAATTATTAATAGTTCTGTTCCACTAGGCATTCCCATAGTTACTATCCTTTGTTAAAATTAAGTTGTGTAGTATAGCTACACTTTGCTGTAAATACTCTTATCGTTATAACTTTTATAAGTACTCTTAAATATCTTCCCACTCTTGAACAAACTGGTTGATATCTGTGCTTGGAATTTTCATACGTGCCGCTTTTGCAATAAGCCTCAACACCTCTGCTGCTTCATCAAGATTATCATTGATTACAAGATAATCGTACTCCGAAATTCTTTGCACCTCTTTTCTAGACATCTTAATACGCTTCTCGATCACCTCTTGAGAGTCTGTAGAGCGGCTTTGTAGTCTTCTTTGGAGTTCAGAAAGACTCGGTGTTGTAATAAATACAGAAGTGGTAATATCACCAAGTCTGTTTTTCACGGCATCATTTCCTTGCACATCGATGTCAAATAAAACAAGCTTTCCCTCATGAAGAGCATCTCTTACCGGTTTCAGTGAAGTTCCATAGTAATTACCATGAACAACTGCATACTCTAAAAAATGATCCTCTTCAATATCTTTTACAAACTCCTCTTGAGTAACAAAGTGGTAATGAACACCCTCTTGCTCCCCCTCTCTCATAGGACGGGTTGTTGTTGAGATCGAGAAGTAGCAATCACCGATATCATCGATGATCTTATTGATCAATGAGCTTTTCCCAGCTCCGCTTGGCCCTGAGAGGACTAAGACTGCTCCGCTTTTTGTATTCACTATTTGTCACCTAATGTTATATTTATATTTATTTTCATCCCCTTAAGAGAGGCTGCTACATCTTCGTTTGAGAGTGCTGCAAGAAGCTTTTTGAGAGCCTCTACACCATCATTATCATCTGCATGCTCTTGAGAAGTTTTTTCAGATATATTTTCCTCTTCATCATTTTTTGGGATCTCTTGTTCTTGTTCAGTTTCTTCTTCTAAAACCTCTTCACCAAGTGCTATTTTTATATCTCTGCTACTCAAAGCATCAATACCTGATAGTTCTGTATTTGCGATATCAAGGAGCATATCTTCATCAACTTCACTCTCAAGATCTTCTTCACTCAAGTTTTCAACGGCATCTTGTATTTGTTCTTCAAGCTCATCTTCCTCATCAAGAAGCGCTTCATCAAGATCCAACTCTTCCTCATCAGCATCTAGGTCATCCAGTTCAGCTTCGAGTTCCGAGACCGATTCATCTTCTTCCTCAAGATCGAGCTCATCTTCCTCATCAAGCCCATCAATATCTAACTCTTCCTCATCAACTTCCATCTCATCCGGTTCAGTTTCCAAATCATCCAGTTCAGAAACCGACTCATCTTCTTCAAAAAGCTCAGCCTCTTCTTCTCCAAGATCGAGTTCCTCTTCCAAAGAGAGCGCTTCATCCTCAAGATCAGCTTCATCAGATTCTTCTAACACCATTTCATCATCAAGATCCAGGTCATCAAGTTCATCCAACGAGTCTTCTTCGAGTGTATTTTCAGATGTCTCATCGAGTAACTCTTGAACCTCTTGCAGCTCCTCTTGGTCTAGTACACCTTCAGTGATATCCTCATCATCAAGCGTAAGGTCTAACTCTGAATCTTCTGAAAGTTCTTCATCTAAAGAGTCCAAAGACAGCTCCTCATCTAAACTCTCCAGTTCTTGCAGCTCACCAAGCGTATCCTCTTCATCACTCAACTCTTCAAGTGAGATATCATCCTCACTCTCACTCTCTAAAGATATCTCTTCATCCAAAGAGATATCATCAAGATCATCATCTTCTACAGGTTCTTCATCATCCAAATCATCTGTTTCTTCAACCACCGATGCAAGCTCTTTGGAAAGTGCAGCAAAGAGTTCTACAAGGTCTGTAGGTAAAAACGGTTTTTTTAAAGAGCGCGTAAAACCCTCCACATCTTCGGCATCTCTTGAGCAGATATACAAAGATTTTGCATATTTTACTTTTTCGTTTATCTCCTGCATGGCATCTTCACTGTAGAGGGTATCATCTACTACAAGCAGGTCATATGTCCCCCCTTCTATCTCATCAAGAGTGTTTGCTATATCTAAATCATCAGAAGTTTTTTGTGCACTCAGAGTTACTAACTTATTTACTACAGGATTGTCGTTTACTAGTAATATTTTCACTTAAATTCCTTTAAGAGCTATAGATGCCATAATTTTCAAGCTATTTTATCATTATTGTATCAAAAAAAACTAAAAAAACATCTCTAAATAGTTAAATGCATTGAGCATCTGAGTTTTTAAAATCAACATAGTAGCAGTCAATGTCGCTATAAGCACAACAAATGCGACCATTATCTTAATTGGAAAACCAATAACCAGTAAGTTAAACTGCGGCATTGTTTTCATAAGCATCCCAAATATAATATCTGCCAACAATGACAAAGAGATAATAGGAAAAGCGATCATAAAACCCACCATAAACATATTTGAAGTCGCATGAATAATATAGTTAAATAAATTTTCCTGCATCAAAAACCCACCAAGCGGTACACTTTTGAGTGATGCATCTATAAAAAGTAACATCCAGTGGTGCATATCGACACTAAAGAGCATCATAAGTGCCATCAAAGACAAAAACTGAGAGATAATAGGCATCGAAACGCCGGACTGCGGGTCTATAGCACTTGCCATAGAAAAGCCCATCATAAAAGAGATCAATCCACCGGCAAATGTAATGGCATTGAATGCGAGTTGCAAAATGATTCCAATGGCGAGACCAAACATAAATTCGCTCAGTATTGCCAAGACAACAGTCGGAAAATTTATCTCAATTTGAAGCGGTGGCATAGAAGCATAAAAGACAACGCTAAAGAAAAAGGCCATCGCTGCTTTGACCGTCATGGGTATGCTCTGATGGGAAAAGATTGGTACAGCTAAAAAAAGTGCCGCAAATCTAAAAAACAGTAACAAAAAACCAACAACCAAGCCATCGCTGAATATTGATACCCATGACACTGTCTTGCTCCTACTTCACTCTGTGAAGTTTTTTATCTTGAAGTCTGTAAACCTTATGACACATATGAGCCAGTGTCTCATCGTGGGTCACAAGAACCATCCCTGCATTATGCTCTTGGACATACTCAAAAAACAGGCTCATCACCTCATTTGCCGTTAGTTTATCCAAATTTCCAGTTGGCTCATCAGCAAAAATGATACGTGGCTTTTTCGTCAGTACTCTTGCTATGGAAACGCGTTGTTGCTGTCCACCTGAGAGCTCTGTTACCTTTTGCTTGATACATTCATAAATATTAAGTTTTTTGAGAAGTTCATCTTCTATGGTCTGCTTAGAGAGCATCGCAGCTACTTCCAGGTTTTCATACGCACTAAAACCTTTAAAGAGATAATGGGATTGAAAAACAAGTCCAAGATCATCTCGTTTTATTTTTGCAAGCCTTTTTTTACTGAGTGTTGCGATGTTCTCTTCAAATAAAAACACCTCTCCGGTTTTGGCGTGTAAAAGGGTAGAGAGGATATGTAGCAGTGTTGATTTACCACTTCCGCTAACACCTATAATAGCGATACTCTCTCCCTCATGCAAATCGAGCGCGACATCATGAAAGAGTTCATATTCAAAAGTGTGGGATAAGTCTTTTGCTGATAGTAATTTCATAAAAAAGATTATAACCAATGAAGACAAAACTCAAAGTAAAACGGTTTTACTTTGAGCTTATTTCGATTTAAAGTTCCACGATACGAAAGTCGGTACAGGAAAACTCCCATTGTGTTTGACCGTCAAAATAAAGTTTTATCATGCTTATATCTGCTTCACTCGGCGTTATTTTGATAATATTTTCGCCGTTAACCAGTGCATGATTTATACTGTTTATATTTGAAAATGCAATATTACTTATCACAGGTGATCCACTTTTTATGGTTGCATTAAATGAGATCTGGTACGTTTTTGTAGGCGTAGCAAAACGCGTCAAGTATACACTCATAGCAGGGTGCATCTCATCTATGGATGTTCCCTGTGTCCATAAAGTAAATGCATCTTCTGAATCAAGAGTCAGTGAAGAGTGACTCTCTAGTCCATCTTCTATATTTACATCAATACTTTGCAGTAGATTTACCCCACCCAAGGCGCTGGAAGCTTGCGTAACACTCACTTTAAAGGGGTACGCCATCACTCTGGTAAGGTTATCTTGAGCATCATCTAAAGCAACCAGTTCTAAACTAACAGAAGGTGTCTGTTGTTGCTTCGTCTGTATTATATTTTGCAATGCTGTTTCAATATCCCCAAGAGATATATTGCGAATCGATACGGAACTTCCAAATTCTGTGTTTAACAACTCAATGGTTGATTGTGTGATATTTATACCATCAGACAAATCAGCATCCTCATCCAGACTTTGCACTAAGACAGAAACCTTTGTAACATCGGGATGTCGTGTTCCACCCCTTGGCAGATTAAAAATATCCTGAACATAAACCACCTTATCTTCATTAAGAGTTGTTACAGAACCTATTTCAAGATTGCCAACAAAAAATGTAATCGGCAAACTCTCACATGAAAACTCGCCATACTGACCCGTGGTATAACGTGCATTGTCACAACCGTATTCCAACCCATTGATAACACTGCCATTCACCACAATACCATTATACACCCCAGAAGAAGAGATATCTATATTTAGTGTCGCAAGCTTGGTTCTTACCGTACTTTTATCATCATCAACCGTATTCACTGTATGAACAGCCCTTATACTTGATATGACACTGTTACCTGCCAAATCATAACTCAGCACTTCCACTGTAAACTCTGTATCTGCTGCAAGATCTGCGCCTGCTACATCAACACTCCATGTGCCGTCTGCTTTGAGTGTTGTACTGTAGAGTGCTCCGTTAATAACAAACGAAACACTATCTGCGCTTTTTATATCTCCGCCGCTGGCACTTCCGCTGATGGTGATTGTCTGGGTTGCTTCTGTTTTATTGATCACATTATCATCTGTTATAGGGTTAATGCTGAGTGTTCCTGCTTGGGCTGTTGTATCTACTTCATGTGTTGATGTCACGCTTGATATCGCTTCATTCCCTGCTGTATCATGGGAATAGATATTCACTATAAACTCTTTATCTGCTGCGAGGTCTGCACCCGCCACATTAATACTCCAGCTTCCGTCTGCTTTGAGTGTTGTTGCGTAATCTACCGTATTGACTCTAAAAGTAACGGCGTCACCCTCTTTGATATCTCCGCCACTGGCAGCCCCTTGTACTATAATAGCTTCTGTTGCTTCATTTGCGTTAATGATATCATCTTCTGTAATTGGTGATACGCTGACACTTCCGCTTTGGGCTGTTGTATCTACCAAGTGGCTTGATGTGGCACTTGAGGTGATTGTATTTCCTGCACTGTCACTGCTTTGCACCTCTACTGTAAACTCTGTATCTGCTGCAAGATCTGCGCCTGAGACTGCTACGCTCCAGCTTCCGTCTGCTCCTACACTTGTGGTGTAGTTCTTGGTATTGAGCGTAAATGAAACGCTGTCTCCTTGGGATATATCCCCACCTATTGCCGTACCTGATACTCTTATGCTTTGTGTTGACTCTGTTTTATTGATCACATCATCTGCTGTGATCGGCTCTATTGTTACCACCCCTGCTTCTGCGCTTGTATCGACGCTGTGGGTTGAAGTGGTACTTGAGGTTACACTGTTACCTGATGCATCACTGCTTTGCACCTCTACTACAAACTTTGTATCTGCTGCAAGATCTGCGCCTGAGACCGCTACGCTCCATGCTCCTGATGTTTGTACTGTTGTGGTATATGCTTTGGCATTGATAGTGATATCTACTTTATCACCCTCTTTGATATCGCCCCCTGTTGCTGTTCCTGATACATTGATGATTGATTTGGATTCATTGTGATCTATAATATCATCTGCTGTTATTGGAAGTACTTCCACTGTTCCTGGGTTTGCCTGTGTATCTACCGTATATGTTTGACTTGCACTGCTTATTGCTTCATTGTGGGAGCTGTCATAGCTTAGCACTTCCACTGTAAACTCTGTATCTGCTGCAAGATCTGCGCCTGCTACATCAACACTCCATGTGCCGTCTGCTTTGAGTGTTGTACTGTAGAGTGCTCCGTTAATAACAAACGAAACACTATCTG
>JALWLL010000071.1:0-11464 GCA_026996295.1 Sulfurimonas sp. | reverse complement strand
ATCCCCACCTATTGCCGTACCTGATACTCTTATGCTTTGTGTTGACTCTGTTTTATTGATCACATCATCTGCTGTGATCGGCTCTATTGTTACCACCCCTGCTTCTGCGCTTGTATCGACGCTGTGGATCGAGGTCGTGCTTAGCGCTACAGGTTCTTGTGTATCCTCATTATTTAAATCACCTGCTAAAAGATTGTTTTTATCAGTTAAGTTTTTAATTTCTATATTGACAATAAATTTTGTATCTACCGCAAGATCTGCACCTGCAACCTCTACACTCCAGCTTCCATCTTGATTCACCGTAGTTGAGTAAGCATTGCCGTTGACAACAAACGATACGACATCACCACTTGTTATATCTTTGCCAAGGGCAATACCACTGACAACAATTGTAGTGTTTATCTCTGAAGCATTGAGAACATTATCTTCTGTAATAGGAGACATTACTATAGTTCCAAAACTTGCAGCCGCATCCACCGTGTGTGTAGATGTTACTGTGCTTATTACTATATTACCGGAGGGGTCACTACTCTTAACATTGACGCTAAACTCGGTATCTGATGCAAGATCTATACCCGGAACACTGACACTCCAGTAGCCATCCTCTTCAACTATAGTAGAATAATTGGTATCATTTAATATAAAAGAAACACTGTCACCAACAGATATATATCCACCTGTTGCTGTTCCTGATACTATAATAGTTTCTCCCGCTTCCGTTGGGCTTATCATATTGTCATCGGTTATACTGTTAACGGTGATATTACCTGTAAGTTCTTGCTCATTTGTATCTTTTGCTTCACCGGCACTTCCCCCGCCGCCACACGCTGTAAACATCGTTATGAGCGAAAAAAAGAGAGATAAAACAAATAATTTTCTATTAGACATAAAAACACCCCTTTGGAAGAAAGCATTACACATTGTAACACAAAGAAAATCATTTTAATATTTAGTAAAAATTGTATTGTATTTTTGAGTATTTACGATAAAGGTTTCAAGACAATAAAAAATATTATAAAATATGTGATTATTTCATCTATCAAATATTTTCTTACACCCTTGCTTCGAACGATAGTCCAATCTTTTTGCATACACTCTTTCAATAATTTTTTTAAAGATATATGCCATATATCCCTTAACATGGAAGCCAAATATTGTTGCTACAGCATAGCCTCTTCCCAGTGCTATCAGTATCCCTCGTGAGTGTATATTGTGTTTTTGAAGGTTTTTACCAGCCATAAGAGCCTCTATGTTTTTCGCACACAACTCTGCCATCTGTTCTGCTACATCGGCTGTTGGAGCAACCGGATCACCATTATGATATATGGTTGTACTGTCTCCCAAAGCAAAAACATTTTCATATGCCTCTACCTGCAGGTAGTCATTGGTCTTGATATATCCTCTTTGTGTTTTTACCACATCGAGATTTTGCACAAGTCCATTTGGCTCAATACCCCCTGCAAATATCATAAAGTCCATGGGAATTATTTCTCCACAACTGAGCTTGACCGTTGTCTTTGTCAGTTCAACTACTTTTCTTTTGTTTTTTATGACAATTTCAAGATCTTTGAGTCGTTGATCAGATTGCTTAACCAATACGGGATCTACCCCTTGAAGGATATGCTCGCCCGCATTTACAAGCACTATGTTGAGCTTACGACATATAAAGTTGTTTCTTTGATAAAACTCTCGTGAAAAAGAGGCCATTTGAGCTGCGATCTCAACCCCGCTCAATCCACCACCCGCAATAATTATGCTCAAAGGGGTACAGTATGTTCCACTCTCATCCACCTTTTTAAATAAAGACATCTCAAACTTCTGCTTAAAATACATAGCACGATGCAGTGCTTTGATGCCATAAGCGTGCTCTCTTAGACCAATGACATTATCCATAAATCTTGTTCTTGAACCCACTGCAATAACAAGATAATCATAGTTATATCTCTGAATAGAGGTAATTACCTTTTTGTTTTCAAAATCTACGTTAATGACCTCTTGCTTGAAAAAAGTTACATTTCCCTCAAAACCCATGCAAAACGTAAACAAGTCAACCGTTATTTGTGCAAAGTCTTCCTCGTTGGCTATAAGGTCATACACATCGGTCTGCATATAATGGTAGGGGTTTTTATCTAGAAGAATGATCTCATTGTTTTTGTTTTTTGCAAGTCTTTCAACTGCTCTGAGTCCGGCATAACCGCCACCAATAACTATGATCTTGTTAGTTTTCACAAAAGAGCCTTGTATAATTTTGCAAATTATATCATGCTAACTTCTATTTAGATGTAAAAAGTGATGTTTTTAGTGATAATTTTTATGTTATGTATATGTAGAGTATGGGTAAGCAAAAAGCTTAACCCATTTGTGCTGCAACTTCTGCTGCGAAGTCGTCTTCTTTTTTCTCGATCCCTTCACCAACTTCAAGGCGAACGAACTCAACGATCTCAGCTGTACCGCCAAGTTTTTTAGCTGCTGCTTCAACTGCTTGAGCAACAGTCAATTTGTCATCTAAAACATATTGCTGATCTAAAAGCGCTTGCTCTTGATCGAGTAGTGTGTTATCTAAAATAAAACGTGCGATCTTCCCAGGGATGATCTTGTCTAAAATCTTTTCAGGTTTACCCTCTGCGATCAACTCAGCTTTGATATCAGCTTCAGCTTGCGCCATAACCTCATCTGTAAGTTGCATCATAGAGATATATTTAGGAACATTTTTAAGAGGTTTACCAAGACGGCTCAACTCTTCGTTCTCTTTTTTAAGCGCCTCGATGCG
Source organism: Sulfurimonas sp. (assembly GCA_026996295.1). GTDB lineage: Bacteria > Campylobacterota > Campylobacteria > Campylobacterales > Sulfurimonadaceae > Sulfurimonas. The sequence goes on along the minus strand of JALWLL010000071.1, from coordinate 8,694 downwards.
ACCTTTTGTTTCACTCTCTACATATGCAGCATCAAAATCTTTGTAGCTGAGAGTAGTTGGTTTCATAGCAGAAGCATGCATAGCAACTTGCTTTAAAGTCTCTCTCATGCCCTCTGCAGTTTTATCAGAATCACATTTTGCTTTAATGATAACCGCGATACGGTTATTTGAGTGAATATAGCCGTTGAGTGCTTCATTTTCAGCAGTTTCAAGTGTTGCAAAACGACGAACTTCGATTTTTTCACCGATTTTCGTTACAGCTTCTGTAAATTTTTCACCAAATGCTGAAGCCATAAATGCATCAACATCTGCAGGTTGGTTTGTATAGATCTCTTCAACAGTATCTTTTACAAGATTTTGGAAACCTTCATTTTGAGCAACGAAGTCAGTTTCAGAGTTTACTTCCACTACAGTAGCTTTAGAGAAATCATCTGCGATTTTCAGTCCACAAAGACCTTCAGCCGCAACACGATCAGCTTTTTTAGCTGCTTTAGCAATTCCACGCTCTTTTAAAAGCTCTTTTGCTTTTTCCATATCTCCATCAGCTTCAACAAGAACCTTTTTACAATCCATCATAGGAGCGTCAGTTGCTTGACGTAGCTCCTTAACCATTGCTGCTGTTACTGCTGCCATAATTATGCTTCCTCTGTAGTTGCCGGAGCTTCTTTAGTAGTTTCTTCTACTGCTGCTTCCTCTGTTTGAGCTTCTTCAGCCACCTCTTCTTCTGCAGGAGCTTCACGAAGTGCTTTTCCTTCATTGATTGCTGCAGTCATTTCACGACAAAAAAGTTGGATAGAACGGATTGCATCATCATTACCAGGGATAGGATATGTGATAAGATCCGGGTCACAGTTTGTATCTAGTGGTGCTACAACCGGGATACCAAGACATCTTGCTTCTAAAACAGCGATGTGCTCTTTTACTGCATCAACAACAAAAAGCATATCCGGAAGTTTTTTCATATTACGGATACCACCGAAGTATGACTCAAGTTTCTCTTTTTTTCTTGAAAGCATCAATGCTTCTTTTTTCGTTAAAAGATCGATTTGACCGTTTTCTTGCATCTCAGTAATAACGTCAAGTTTACGGATAGATTTTTGAATAGTTGGGAAGTTAGTAAGCATACCGCCTAACCATCTGTTTTCAACATATGGCATACCACATGCAATCGCAGCTTCTTTTACAGAGTTACGCGCTTGTTTTTTAGTACCGACGAAAAGTACAGTTTGCCCCTCAGCAGCTGCATCCATAACAATCTGGTATGTGTTACGGAAGTAACGAAGAGTTTTTTGTAAATCGATGATATAGATATTTTTACGAACACCAAAGATATACTTTTTCATTTTTGGGTTCCAACGACGAGTTTGGTGTCCGAAGTGTACACCACATTCTAAAAGGTCTTTCATAGTTACCATAGGTAATCCTTAAAGGCTTGTTTCAGCCAGAAATTTGCTAGTTGGCTTCGAGTATGTCGGACAAACATCCCTTAAAAAAGAAAGTTGCACTAGCTTTTGACATAATCTGTTAATATTTTCTTGAGTCTATGCAGAAGAAAAATCCGCGAATTATACCCAAAAATATTTTAAATCAAACTTGTTTATGCATTTTGCAGTTCTTGAAGTTTTTCTTTTACCTTGATAACATGCTCTTTTACTCTTACTTTGGCAAATACTGCTTTGACAACGCCATCAGGGTCTATGATATATGTCGTACGAACGATCCCCATATACTCTTTGCCATAGTTTTTCTTAAGTTGCCATACCCCATACTCCTGCATCATCTCTGTGCTCTCATCACTCAAAAGCGTGATAGCAAGCTCTTTTTTCTCTATAAAGTTACGATGTTTTTTTGTCGAGTCTGCACTGACACCGAGTATCACCGCATTAAGATCCGAGAAGTCAGGTAGTGCCTGTGTAAAATCACACGCCTCTGTTGTACACCCTGGAGTATTGTCTCTTGGGTAAAAGTACAGAACAACCCACTTTCCTTTCAAATCACGCAAACATATCTCTACATCATCTTGATTGGGTAAACAAAAATCGGGTGCTCTCTCACCTATATCTATCATATTTTCTCCTTTAATCTATAATTTTATTTTTTTGATATTTATAATACCACATTCCAAGCAATACAAGAAGCAACAAAACAACTCCGAGTATCTGCTTAAGATAAGTATCGATCAGCTCCTGATTTTCCCCGATAAAATAACCGAGCAATACAAGTATCATCGCCCAGATACCGGCTCCCAAAGCTGTGTAAAATGAAAAAACAGCCAGATTCATATGGGCAAGCCCTGCCGGTATAGAGATAAGTTGTCTGATACCCGGAATAAGTCTGCCCGTAAAGGTAGATATATGACCGTGCTTCTCAAAAAATCCGTCCATTTTAGCAAGAGCATCCTCTTTGATGAAAAAATATTTACCATATCTCTTGAGCAGCTTTCTTCCAAGCTTGTAAGCGAGGTAGTAATTTATCAGTGCCCCGACAAGGGAACCACCCACTCCGCTCAACATAATCAACACCATACTCATCTGTCCCTGTGACGCCAGATAACCCGCCGGCACCAAAACTATCTCGCTTGGAAAGGGGATAAAAGAACTCTCTATCGTCATCAGTAAAAATATCCCCAAATAACCCCAGTCAAAAATAAGATCGACGAGATCCTGTGCCAGTTCTTTAATCATTGTATCGCATCCTCAACATCCTGTATCATTTGTATAGCTACATCTTTTTTAGCATATTTTAAAAGTGCTTCGCTTCTGTTTTTGAGATTTTCATCTAACACTAAAAGAAGCTTGCTTGTGAGCTCTTCACTCTCTCTCGCACACCATCCGAGGTTTTCATCTACAATGAATTTGGCATTGTAAAACTGATGATCTCCCGCTGCAAAGGGGTATGGCACAAAAAATGCCGGCAGTCCATTTGCGCACAACTCCCACAAAGTACTCGCTCCCGAACGGCTCACCGCAAGATCAGCCCGCGATACAAGAGAAGCCAGATCATCGCTAAAGCCATAAAGCTCCACCTCGGCACCAAGTTTTTCATACTCCTTTTGCACTCTGTGAAAATCTCTTTCACCCGCTTGATGAATAATCTTAATTCCCCTTGCATCTAAATGCTCATAGATCCCCAAAGCCAGATCGTTAATCGCTTTTGCCCCTTGAGATCCTCCAAGAAAAATGATGCTCTTTAACTCCTCTCGAACACGAGCCTTTTCAAAAAACACCTTCTCAACGGGATAACCTTTAATCATAGAACTTTCATCATAAGCCGAAATAAAACGTGTAGCATAAGGTTTTAAAAGAGCATTGAGTCTTCCCTCAACCGCATTTTGTTCATGTATGAAGAGTGGAAGTTTTTTACTCAGTGTCGCAAATGCCGCGGGAGCAGCTGAAAAACCGCCTACGCTGTATGTCGCTTCTATATTGTGCTCTTGGAGTATTTTTCTTGATTTCAAAAATGCCAAGAAAACTTTACAAAGTGCCTGAATTTTTTTCAAGCCTTTTTGGTTGACTACCCCTGTTGTTTGCAAAAAATAAGCGTGTGTAAACAGTGGATCATCTGCAAAGTATTTTTGGTCCTGCCCACTGATCGAGCCTATAAATATCACCTCATGCCCAAGAGAAACCGCTGCTTCTGCCAAAGCTCTGGCTATCATAAGATGACCACCTGTTCCACCACCGGTTATGCACATTTTCATACTCTGCCACCTAGTCCATTTTTGCTTTTTTAGAAGCCATGAGCACCATACCAACACCAAAGGATGCTGCAAGTATCGCTGAACCGCCATAACTTAAAAATGGCACACTTATCCCTTTAATGGGGGTAATTCCACTAATCCCATACGCATTGACCAAAAATGCAAAAGAGAGTAAAAGCCCTACACCGATACTAAAGAGATACATCGTTGAATCTGTTGAGCGGTTGGCGATCTTAAATATTCTCTGCAAAAGCCACATAAATATAAAAACAACAAACAGCACACCCACAAAACCAAACTCTTCAGCGAGTCCTGCCAAAACAAAATCGGTATGCACCTCGCTTAAAAAACCAAGCTTGAAAGTACCGTTTGCCAAACCTGTTCCAAAAAGCCCGCCATTATGAATGGCATTGAGAGAGTGTCCTATCTGGTAAGGCTCCACTTCTGTAGGAACCCTGAGTTGACTCGCAATAGATTCCGGAAAAAGTTCAAGTACACTGTTTTGTGCCAAAGCCCACCATGACTTTATACGAAGTATCCTGTGCTCTGCAGTCAAAATAAAAAACAGAAAAAACATAAATGCAACGGACAAAATACTAAAAAAGAACCTAAAACTGCTCCCTGCAAACATCAGCATAAAAAGGAGGGTCAAGCCTAAAACCACCACCTGACCGAGATCATTTTGCACAAATGCAATAACAAACATCGCGCCTATAAAAACAACGCCATACGGTGCAAAACGTATAAACTCATTTTTCAAACCCATACCGTCGTGATGACCAAATTTTCGTGAAAAGCTCCACGCCAAAAAATAAACAAAACCCACCTTAAAAAACTCTACAGGTGCTAAAGAGAAGCCAAAAATCTTGATCCACCTTTTTGCTCCACCTACGGCTGAGACCAAAAACTCGGGTAAAAACGGCATCGCTATCATTAAAACAGTAGAGCCGAAAAAGAGTGTAAACCCTATGGGTTTGAGCCATTTGTCCGGATCAAGCTGTGCCAAAGACCAAATAATAATAATACTCAAAAGTCCAAAAGCAGCCTGACGGATAGCAAAATGAAACTCATTGACGCCAAAAAGAAGTGTAGTATAGGTTGCGAGCGTGTAAGAGAGCACTATGCTTACACCGATTAAAATAGAGACAAGTGTAAAGAGTTTTCTGTCTGCCACGAGGGAGCCTTACTTGATTTTGTTGATTTTTAGAACAAATTCAACTTCTGGTTTTGAGAGGTGCAACTCTTTTGAGATCGTCTCCAAAGAAACACCCTGCTTAAAGAGTGATATGATCTTTGCATCATCATTGGCATGAATAGAAGATGGTATCGATATCTGTTTTACACCACTCTCAAGTGATGATATACGTGAGTCCAGCTGTATATCTACACTCTGTACCTGCTCTTGGATCTGCTTTATTTTTGTAGAGATAGGTTGCACCATATCATACACAGTTCTCTCAACCTCCTGGTATATCTCCTCATCGCTCATAGTGCGGGTGTTACTCTTTATACTTTTTTGTGTTTCTTGAAGCTTTTGTTTCAGATAGTAGATCTCTCGGTTTAACTCCTCAACCACAGAAGCAACAGAGTGAATATTTTTAGTGTACTGAGAATCTTTTGTATAGAGATAATAGATAAGGTAAAGAATCAGCCCTGCCATAGCAGCTACAATATACTCTAGAGTCAAAAAATCATAATTCATTTTTTTTCTTTTGCTTCACGGATCAGGACTCTCTCTCTTGCAGTGAGGTAAGCACCCCACTCTTTTTCATCACGTTCATGCATCTTGGTGATCTCTGCAAGATCACCGCTGATAGCCTTAAAAAATATAGGCACATCTCTTTTAGGGTGTACCGGCATCTCTATTCGACCATAATATGTATGCCCCTCTTCAAGTAACTCTTGCGTCAATTTAAAGTGCTCAAACCCTATGGACTCTATCTCTGCTTTGAGTGTTAAAGAGACCCTTTTTGGTTTTTCGTTTTTCAAAAGCATCTCTAATGCATCTATTTTTCTGTGAAGTTCAACGACAAGGTTCAACAATACAGGATCACTCTCAGCGGTTTCCCCTCTTGCTTTTGCAAGCTTGAGCCATTGACTGATCGGATCATCGTCAGTTTCACTGAGTTTATGATATTCTCTCATAAACTCCTCTTCATTCCCTCCAACTTCACTAAAAAGTATGCTTATGGGCGCTTTTACCAAACGGATACTCATTACAGTGCCTTATCTAAGATAATAAAAATAAAAAACATGATGCCAAGGTAGCCGTTCACGGTAAAAAAAGCACGATCGATCTTGGTAAAATCTTTTCTCACCAGATAATGTTCATATGCCAGCATAACGCCACTAAGCACTACAGCCATAAAAGCAAATACTCCAAGTCCTGCCACCCATGCGAACAAAGCCCAAAAGATCACACTCAGCATATGAAAAATTGCCGAGATAAAGAGTGTTGCTTCTGCTCCGTAGCGTGATGGGATAGAGTGCAGGTTATTTTGTTTATCAAACTCTATATCTTGCAGGGAGTATAACAGATCAAACCCAGCAACCCAGAAGATAACACCCAAACTCAGGATAACCGACCATGCAGGTATGCTTGCTTGAACCGCAACCACTCCCGCAATAGGTGCTAAACCAAGGGAAATCCCCAAAATAATATGAGCCAGTGATGAAAAGCGTTTGAAATAGGAGTATGAACCTAAAACAAAAAGTATGGGAAAACTTAAGTAAAATGCCAAAGGGTTGATCATATAAGCAACCGCAATAAAAACAAAGGCATTCACAACAACAAATATCATAATACTGCTTGCATCAAGCCTGCCATCCACGTTTGGACGATTTGCTGTCCGTGGATTTTGCGCATCTATATCTCTGTCTGCATAGCGGTTAAGCCCCATAGCGAAGTTTCTTGCACTCACCGCTGCCAATGCACCCAAAAGAAGTAACCAAAAGCCAAACCATCCATCAGCTGCAACAATCATGGCAATAAAGATAAAAGGCAATGAAAATATGGAGTGTTCAAACATAACCAGTTCGTTAAAATCTTTTAGTTTCTTCATAAATCGCTGCAAATTTTCACCTCAAAAAATAATTGAAGATATTTTATCCAAAGTTGATTTAAAATGATATAATTTTGCCATGAAACAACTAGCTATTATAGGACCAACTGCCTCAGGCAAAAGTGATCTTGCTATAGAAGTGGCAAAAAAATCAAACGCTTATATACTCTCCATAGACTCCCTGAGTATCTACAAAGAGATCGATATAGTCTCTGCAAAACCCTCACGCTCTGAACTTCAAAGCATTCAACATTTCGGTATTGATGAGTTATATCCAGATGAATATTTTAGTGTTGATATTTTCATACAACTTTATGAAAAAGTAAAAAAACAGTGTGAAGAGGATTCTAAAAATCTCATCATTGTAGGGGGAACCTCTTTTTATCTTAAATCACTCATAGAGGGTCTCTCTCTTCTTCCAAAGATAGATGAAAATATATCTCAAACAGTAGAAAAAAAACTACTGAATCTTCAGGCATCCTATGATTTTTTACAAAAAAAAGACCCCAAATATATGAAAAAAATCGCCTCCAATGATCGCTACAGAATAGAAAAAATGCTGCTTATCTATGAAGCTTCCAAGATGACTCCAAGTGAATGGTTTCATAACAACCCTCCAAAAAGTATCATCAAAAATATCGATATTTTCAACATTGATGTGCCCCGAGATCTCCTAAGAGAGAGGATCAACACACGAACTTCCAAGATGCTAGAAGCGGGACTTATAGATGAAGTATGCTACCTCGAGCAAAAATATACACGATCTCCTCACGCTATGAGCTCCATAGGGATCGTAGAGGTTTTAGAGTATCTTGATGGCACACTTACAAAAGAGCAAATGCAACACAACATTGCAACCCACACAGCGCAACTCGCCAAGAGGCAACAAACATTTAACCGCACACAATTTACAAATGTCACGCACGCTCCTTTGGAACAACTTGAAACACTTATGAAATTTTCTTGAAGTACAATAACTATACACTGGCAAAGGTTTTAATATGAAAAATTTTATTTTTATTTTTTTGATTTGCTTTACAACATCTCTTTTTGGTGCTGAGAGTGAGAACAATGAATCTAGTGAGGACACAGCCCTCTATGAGATCATCTACACTGATGAGAGCAGTGATGTTGTCATCATATCCGAGTCAAGCGGCAATGGTATGATTATGGTAAAAATGGCAGATGGTGAAAATATTACCCGCCTTGTACAATGCAGCAGTGTTCAAGATATATTTCTAGAAGATGACTGGAAAAACGATCTCCTCGTCGGTACCGGTGCCGGTGCAGCTGCCGGTTCTCTAATAGGCGGTATCACGGCACTTCCGGGTGCACTTATCGGGGGACTCTTTGGTTTTGTATCATGGGGCATCACCCAATGGAGTCAAGAATCTCAAAAATCTAAATTTTGTCCATAAAAAGAGACTGGTATATACTAAATACACGCTTTACAGAATATGGCTTAAGCGGAACTTTTTTTATCATTACACAGTTTCTTATTTCCTCGTTCCCATGCTCTGCATGGGAACGAGTAGGAAACACGCAAACAAAAAAGATGATCTATAACATATTCTTATTTATTTGTTTTCGTTGAGATTAAGTTTATCTTTTATATACTACAAGTACTAGGGTACTAGACATAGAGTATATCAGACAAAGGTGGTTTCAAGTGGGGGAGAAAAAATCTATTTTAATTCTTGAAGATGACTTTGCATCTGCTATGTGCTTACAAAAAGTTTTACACAAAGAGGGTTTTAAAATTTTAGATATCGCACAAAGTGGTGAGGAAGCGATCAAGATAGCAAAAGACAAAAAGCCTGATCTTATCTTGGTAGATATTATCCTTAGAGGTAAACTTACAGGCAGTGAGGCAGCTGTAGAGATCAAACACCTTTATCCTGAATGTAAAGTTGTTTTTTTAACTGCCTACGC
>JALWLL010000070.1 GCA_026996295.1 Sulfurimonas sp. | reverse complement strand
TCTTCAAGTATTTTTTGGCGTATATATGCAGAGTTCTCCCCTATCCCACCGGTAAAGACTATGGCATCTACTCTTCCAAGAAGAGCCATATAGGCGCCTATATATTTTTTGATACGTCTGCACATTATGTTGATGGCAAGTTTTGCTTTCTCATCATCACGCTCAAGAATACTGCGAAGATCATTCTCCCCGCATAAACCAAAAAGTCCGGAGTTTTTGTTGAGCAGTGTATCAACCTCATCAACATCCATGTTGAGCTCTCTTTGCAAGTACAAAACGATCGCCGGATCGATATCTCCACATCTGCTTCCCATCACAAGACCTTCTAAAGGGGTAAAACCCATAGAAGTATCTATGCTCACACCATCTTTGACAGCACAGGCACTCGCTCCATTACCAAGATGTAAAGAGATAAGGTTGAGCCGGTTTGTCTGTGTATCTAAATATTGTGCACTCTGCTGTAGGACATAGGCATGGGAACTTCCATGAAATCCATAACGCCGTATCTGGTGTTGCTCATAAAGCTGATACTCCAACGCATACATGAAAGCCTCTTTTGGCATCGTTGTATGAAAGGCAGTATCAAACACGGCAATTTGAGGGATATCGGGTGCTTCTGACATAAGCGCTTTGATACCCTCAAGATTTGCTTTGTTATGCAGTGGAGCTAAAGGTATCAGGTCTTGAATAGTGCTAAGCACCTTCTCATCTATGTATGTCGCTCTTTGAAACACCTCCCCTCCATGTACCACTCGGTGCCCGACAGCATCAAGTGTTGAAAAATCATTCAAAATATCATGCTCTTTTAAAAGCATGATAATGTGTTTCAGTGCTGCTGTGTGCTCTTTGATCACAGAAGTGATCACGATCTTTTTATGATTGAAGTGAAGTGTGGTAGTGGAGCTGAACTCTCCAATCTGCTCTACAACAAAATGGGCAAGCACCCTCTCATGCTCCATCTCAAAGAGTTGAAATTTTAACGAGGAACTTCCAGAATTGACTACTGCTATTTTCACTTTACTGCCCTGCCTGAATAGCTGTAATAGCTACTGTATTGACGATATCTTCCACCAAACAGCCCCGACTCAGATCATTGACAGGCTTGTTAAGCCCTTGAAGTATCGGGCCTATCGCTATGGCACCGCTTGAGCGCTGTACTGCTTTATAGGTGTTGTTACCGGTGTTAAGATCTGGAAATATAAACACACTTGCCTCCCCTGCCACCTTCGAGTTGGGAAGTTTTTTAGCGGCAACTTTTTTATCTATGGCAGCATCATACTGAATGGGACCCTCTACAAGCAAATGTGGCGCTTTTTGTTTGAGTATATGTGTTGCTTCTCGAACTTTCTCAACATCAGCACCAAATCCGCTCTCACCGGTAGAGTAAGAGAGCATAGCTACTTTTGCTTCTATACCGAAAGCTTCTGCTGTTTGGGCTGATGAGAGTGCTATTTGCGCAAGTGTCTGTGCGTCGGGGTCTTGGTTGACTGCACAATCACCATACACAAGCACTTTTGTTTGTAAACACATAAAAAAGACACTTGAAACCACTGAAATACCCGGTTTTGTTTTTATGATCTGTAGTGCGGGGCGTATGGTCTCGCTTGTAGAGTGCACTGCGCCACTTACCATACCATCGGCATACCCAAGATACACCATCATCGTAGCAAAATAGTTCTCATGACTCATACTGTCTTTGGCCACTTCAAAGCTAAGCCCTTTATGTTTACGCAACTCATAAAATGTTTGCGCAAACTCTTCCATCCACTCAGAAGATAGATGATCTACAATAGTTGCACCGCTCAGATCAAGCCCTAGAAGCAGATAGTTTGTTTTCACTTCATCCTCTTTGCCAAGAAGTATGATCTCGGCAACCCCTCTTCTTAAAATGATCTCCGCTGCCCGCAGTATCCTTTCATCGGAACTCTCAGGAAGAACGATCCTTTTTTTATCTAAACGTGCTTTTTCAAAAAGTTGGTACTCAAACATCATCGGTGTCATCACATGGCTGACACTTTTTGCAATTTTTTCCTCTATCGCCTGCATATCTACACTTTCATTAAAAAGCCCAAGTGCCAAAGCGATCTTTCTATCACTGTTGATCCTCAAACGTGCATGAATTTTAGATATATTTTTTGCTGTTTTATAGGTATCTGTCTCTACACTCAAAATAGGAATATTGTACTCTTTAAACCCCTCTATAAGTTTTTGTATATTTGGATGTGTCTGCATCGAAAAAGGAAATACTATCCCCGATATACGAGGATAAGCACTGGAGTATAAAGCAGCAAATAAACCCACGACTATATCTGATCTGTCCGCTGGAACAATAACAAGATCATCCTCTTGTATATGAGCAAGAAAATTATCCAGACTCATAGCACCCACACGCACTTCTCTTATAACCCTTGTGTGATCTTTTTCTCCCAAAAGCAGTACCTTGGCATCTAAAGCTTCCATCACATCTTCTATGCTTAACAGATCAAGCTCAGGCACCTCTTTTAAAAGATAAGTACTTAGCTCATAATCTTTTAGTTTTTCATGCAACTGAACATACGTCTCTTCACTGAGTCTATTGACAAAGGTCGCAAAGTGAGTACACCCTTCACTAAGCAAGTTCTCGTTTTCTATAAGAATGTTCTCATAAATATCTTGCGCCGTAGTGTTTTTGGCATTGATAATATTAATATAGGGCGAAGCAAAGTTCTGTGCTATTTTTATATTGAGGTCATAGTTGATGGTTGTTGTTAAAAAAGAGCGGCGAATCCCCTCACATAGAACAAAATCATACTCATTTTCAAGTTTTTTAAATTGTGTGATTAACTGATTGAGAAGTTCATTGGTGCGGTTTTCGGCTATCATCTTCTCCACATATTCTATGTCAAAACCATAGGCATCTTCATACGAGATATCGAGATCATATTTTTGCAAAATAAATGTAATATCACCATCTTTCGTATCTTTAGAGAAGATGATCGGACGAAAAAAAGCAACCCTGTGGATGTTTCTTTTAAGCAGCTCCATCATCCCCATGGTCACAAAAAGGGTGCCCGCATTTTTTTCCTGTGCCGAAATATAAAGAGATTTGATTTTCATGAAACTTCCAAATATAAAATATGCTCAATCATAGAGTTTTTTTTGTTAAAAATGGCTGTGTTATACTACGATTT
>JALWLL010000069.1 GCA_026996295.1 Sulfurimonas sp. | reverse complement strand
AATGGTTTTAAACTAAATTGACTCTACTTTGAGCGTGCGACCATGATCCCCGCTACAACGATCAAAAGTATCCCAAAAGTTGTTAGAAGGCTCGGCAGAGCATCTCCTAAAAAAAGCCCTATAATGATGGCAAAAACTATATTGGTGTAACTCACCGCTCCAACGATTCCGGCCTGTGTTTCACCATATGCCTTGGTCATATACAGTTGTGCCATAGTCGCAAAAATGCCCATCCCTACAACATAAATCCATACAACCCCTTGGGGCATTACAAACTCCCCAAGCATAAAATCCAACTCCGGCATATCCACATAAGGGGAGAGAAGTAAAAGGATCACCGGACCGATCGTTCCCACTACCATAAAAGAGAGCACTATCATTCTCGTATCGTAATAGTTTCTAAGCTCCCGCACGGAAGTATATGCAAGCGCCGCACCGATACCGCTAAAGATTCCGAGTGCATCATATTTTGTAAAGCCTACTCCACCGGGTTGTGTGATAAAAACAATACCTACAAAGCCAAGCATCACGGCAAGCCACCCTTTGAGTGAGAGCTTTTCACTCAAAAACATCCATGCAAAAACAGCCGTAAAGATAGGGGATGTTTTAGAGTATGTCATAGCATCACCAAGTGGGATATGTGCAATATTATAAAAAAAAGCAAGCAGTGCTACAAACCCCATAAAGCCTCTGAAAAAAAGCAAAAACGGCTTCCCGCCGACATTTGCCAAAGGTGACTTTAAAATGGCAAAACCGATAAGTACGACGCCAAAGACATTTCTAAAAAACACCACTTCCAAAGAGCTCATATGCTCACTTGAGAGTTTGGCAAAAGCACCCATTATTGCAAACAAAAAGGAGGAGATCAGCATATATCTTACGCCAAGATTTAGTTTATTTATATGTTTCATAGATGCAATTATACCTATTCATAATCTTTGAGTATAATTTGCATACATTACATAAGCCATGCTTAAAGGAAACAGATGGGCAATATTATATTTTTTATTCTATTAGGTGCAGTTTTTTACTGGATATTTTCAAGCTACAAAAGATATACGCAGTACTACTCCAAAGAGGCGTTTAAAAACATGAAAATCACAAAAGAAACACTCGTTCATACAGAGCTTGGTCTCTTTGTAGCACTCGTGGCAAAAGTAGCCAAAGCAGACGGCAAGGTGGATGCCCTTGAGGCGCAACTCGTAGGGATCATGTTTGATGATATCTCAGCAGTATTTCCAGAACCCGCCAAGACCAAAGATATTTTAAAAGAGATCTTCTCAGAAGAAAAAGACAGAAGTGACAACACACAGCAGATCGCACAGGATTTAGGCAAAGCTATAAGAAGAGACCGCCAAAAGCAGCAACAGTTTATGGGGTTTTTGATCCAGCTTGCTTTTATTGACGGCGAAGTAAGCAAGAGTGAAGAGGCCATTTTACAGATTATTGCAGAAGCATTTGCAATGGATCCAAAAATATACCATGCTCTTTTTGATCAGTTTGAGAAGATGATGCAAAACATCACACCCAAAGCCAGCTTAGAAGATGCCTACAAACTCTTGGGCGTAAATGAAAATGATGATATGAACACCATCAAAAAAGCGTACAGAAAACTGGTTCGACAGTACCACCCCGACATCATCAAAGCCCAAGGAAAAGATGAAGCGTACCTGGAAGAAGCGACCAAAAAAACACAAGAGATCAATCAGGCCTACGAACTGATCAAGAAAAAAAGAGCTTAACGCTCTTGTGATTTAAAATCACTCTCCCAAAAAAAATCGATCCACTCATCTGCCTCATTTACCCAAAAATGGGGTTTATACACTGAGCTTTTTTTGTAAAAAAGTGTCGCTGAGCGAAAAGTGATCTCGCCAAACTCACTCTCAAGACTTTGCATCACAGCCTGCAGCGTCTCTCCCGAGTCGGCAATATCATCCACAACCAAAACCCTTTTATGATCTTTCAAATCACACGTACCGAAAATAGCAAGCGATTCTCTTTTATGTGTGGCATCATAGAGTTCGGTTCGTATGGTTTGCACCTCTCTAATGCTTAGTCCTTCGCTCATAGCGTGTGCAAGTGTTAAACCACCTCTTGCGATACCGACAATCACTTCCGGTTGAAAGGGCTGCACATCAGCCAGAAGTTGCAGTGTATCGTTTTTAAAATCATCATATCCATAATACTTCATAGATGAAATTATAGCTATCAAGGATTATTTAAAGCTTTTAGAGTTAAAATTTCCACAATTTTGCAAACGGGATAAATATTTTGAAAGAAGATGAACTCAGTGTTATAGAAGAGCTTGCCAAATACTCCTACCAATCTTTGAGTCAATACCTCAAACAGGCGGTTGAAGTTCCAAAGGAGTTGCAGGATATATTTCTGTTTAAAATATTTAACAATCCCCTTGGTGACTGGCTTGGCGCACTTGTCATTTTTTTACTCTTTTACCTTTTTCGTAAACAACTCATAAAGTTTTTAGAGTATATTTTAAAAACTATCTCGGAAAAATTTGAAAACCCACTCGGTGCCAAATTTTTTAAAATATTTAACGAGCCGATCAAATGGAAAATACTTCTTATCGGTTTTAACGCTTCTTATGCTGTTTTAGAGTTTCCAAAGTTCGTAAACACTATCGTTACTGATCTGAACACCTCACTCAATTACCTTATTATCGGATGGATTGTTATCCTCTTTTTAGAGTTTTTGCATAATTTCTATACTTACAAATATGACAAAGACGGCAAGGTGGATCTCAAAGACACACTTGTCAAGTTTTTAATCAGACTTCTTAAAATCACCACTATCGTGATCATTTTTATTTTACTACTTCAAACATGGGGCTATGATATACGCGGGCTTTTAGCTTCACTGGGTCTTGTCGGTATGGCGATCGCCCTTGCGGCAAAAGACACGGCGCGACACCTTTTTGGCTCTATCATGATCTTTACAGACTCCCCTTTTAAAGTGGGTGACTGGATCAAAACCCCTGATGTGGAAGGAACCATTGAAGATATAGGGATGCGCTCTACAAGGGTAAGAACCTTTGCTCAGGCTCTTGTCTCTGTTCCAAACGGCAACCTTGCCGACAGTGCCATACTCAACTGGTCAAAAATGGACAGAAGACGGATCAAAATGACGCTTGGACTCACCTATGCCACCACATCTTCTCAGATGCAAAATATCCTCAAAGAGATACGAGAACTCTTACACAACGATGAAGATATCCACAAACAAACCATCTATGTGTACTTTAGCTCTTTTAATGATAGCTCTTTGGATATCTTTTGTTACTTCTTTACAAAAACGATCAAATGGGGTGAGTATATGGCCGTAAGGGAGAGAATATATTTGGAGTTTATGCGCATCATAGAGGAAAATGGTGCATCATTTGCTTTTCCTTCCCAGTCTATCTATATTGAAGAAAACAACACGCAACAAAAGGATGAGTTTGTATAAAAGTATCGTAATAGCGCTTATTATTGCATTTTTTGCAGGGTGCAGTGCACCAAAACCACAAACAAAACCCCTATGGTTCACACATCCGCCAAAAGACTTTAGGTGTTACTACAGCGTCGGTGAAGCCGATAGTGCAAACAAAGCAAAAAATATTGCTCTTTTTGCCCTGAGAAACAAGCTTAACAAGGAGCTAAACGAGAACTTTTTATCTGCAGACCATCCCCTTGCACAGATAGATCAACACAGAAAAAATGAGATCATTGCATACAATGAACACCTCACAAAAACCTTTCCGGCTCGAGGTATAAAAGTTGTCAATTCAGAAGTTTACAAAGGCAAAACCCTTGTTTTGATCTGCCTGCCAAAAAAAGAACTCTTTGAGTATCTCCAAAAGAGATCAAAGGCAACATTTGAAGATGACAAAAAAATCTTTGAAAGCTCACAGAAGCTTATCGCCATTAAGCAATTTATGGCTATAAAACCACTTATGCAAGATTTTGTAAAGATTGCTTCTTTTGCTCAATTCAAACACAATACTCTCTCAAGCTATGATGTCTCTGCAGAGTTTCGCTACCTGAAAAATCTCAATGACACCTATGAAAAGTTAAAAAAGAGCATAAGTTTTTATGTACTTGGTGACGCAAATTCCAGAATTTTCACTCAGGTTATTAAACAAAGCATACAAGAGGAGGGTTTAAGCATCAGCAAAACACCGCTAAGCAGAGACTCTTTGAAACTTATTGTCAGCTCAAATACTACAAATTCCCAAGATTACTCCTTTAACAAATCAAGCTCTTTGGTACACTTTAGAACATATGACATGCAAAAAAAACAGATCGCTTTCAAACAACATACCTTTGTAGGAAAATCGCGAAAAAGTTATGCCGATGCAAAAGAGCAAGCAGCGCTGCATATGTATGCAAAAACAAAAAAGTTCGGAGTTTTTCAATTTTTAGGGCTTTAGCAATAAAAAGGAACGAACAATTAATAAATATTACTTAAGAGATAAGCTAGTATAATTAATGTAATCATTCTAAGGAGATCAAAAATGATCAGATTTATTTCTTCTATCGCTTTAGCAGGTTTAATCACTGCAACAATAACAGGATGTGGTGCACAGGCACCAAAGCCTAAGGAAGATGCGGACTTTCGTTGTAAACAAGAAAATGTACTTGCCCCGAAATGGACATGTGTTCCATTTGTAGAGGGTGCTTATGCAGGTGTCGGTATCGCAGAAAAAAGCGCTGCGGGCATGGGTCATATGAGAAGAGTCGCTATGGCAAATGGGCGTTCAGATTTGGCGCAACAGATCCAAACACAGGTAAAAGACAAGGTTGAGCTCTTTACTCGTACAACGGGGGTAGCAGATACAGAGACTGTAGATAAAGTAACGACTGCAGTAACAAAGCAAGTTGCAAAAGTTGATCTGCAAGGTTCTAAGGCTGTTGATTCATGGACAGCACCTTCTGGAAATCTTTACCTTCTCGTAACTGTTCCTGAGAGCACCGTGAACAATGAAGTGAAAAAAGCAGTAAAATCAAGCTTTAAAAATGACAATGCACTCTGGCAACAGTTTCAGTCAAAACAGGCACTAGAGAGTTTGGAAAAAGAGTTTCCGACAAACTAATGAACACCTTTTTAGCAAGAGAAAGAGTTTTTACTTTCTCTTTTGCTGACACTTCTTGCTTTACAATTGAAGTAACTTTTAAAAATCACTCTCAAAATTAGCTATAATTTCAAAAATATTTCTACTTCTGTATATCACAAGGCTCTCATCATGAAAAAAATCGCCATAGTCGGTCGTCCAAACGTTGGAAAAAGTTCACTCTTTAACCGCTTAGTCAAAAAGCGTGACGCTATCACTTCAGAAGTTGCAGGAACTACTCGTGATGTGAAGCGTAAAGTTGCTGTTATCAATAACAAAGAAGCACTTTTGCTTGATACCGGAGGGCTTGACAAGGGGTGTGAACTTTTTGACAAGATCAAAGAGATGTCACTTAAAGCTGCTTATGCGGCAGATATCATCTTGTACATGGTTGATGGCAAAGGGATTCCGGAAGATGATGACAAAAAACTTTTTTATGAACTTCAGGCGATGGGTAAAGATATCGCCCTTGTTGTTAACAAAATAGACAACGACAAAATGAAAGAAAAACTTTGGGATTATTATGAGTTTGGAACCGGTGATATATTTGGTATCTCCGTTTCTCATAACCGTAATACAGTGGAGCTTTTAGAGTGGATAGCAGACAAAATACCACAAAGCGACACAGTCAAAGAGGAAGAAGAAGAGGATATAGAGGTTATTGAGCAAGAGAGCATCAGCGATGAAGAGTTCTTTAGCAACACCCATGATGAAGAGGATGACGGCTTTACTTACTGGGATGAGGATGAGATGGACGGTATCATTGAAGATGATTCTATCTTTGGAAACAATGACCGCATCAAAGAGTTTGATGAAGAGGATATAAACCATATCAAGATCGCAATTATCGGTCGTACAAATGTTGGTAAAAGCTCCCTTCTCAATGCTTTGCTTGGTGAAGAGCGTTCGGTGGTAAGCTCGGTTGCGGGAACGACCATAGATCCCATAGATGAGACTATAGAGTATAAAGATAAGCAGATCACCTTTGTTGACACTGCAGGTCTTCGCCGTCGCGGCAAGATAGTGGGTATTGAAAAATATGCTCTTATGAGAACCAAAGAGATGCTTGAGAACGCAAATATGGCACTTATTGTTCTTGATGCAAGTGAGCCGTTTAAAGATCTTGATGAAAAAATAGCGGGGCTTGTGGATTCTAATCGTCTTGCTTCCATCATAGTGCTTAACAAATGGGATATCTCTAAACGTGAAGAGCACGACAAGATCATTAAAGAGATTCGCGACAGATTTAAGTTCTTATCGTATGCTCCTATTATCACTCTTTCTGCAAAAAGCCACCTCAGAGTTGACAAACTTCACGATATGATTCTTGAGATCAATGAGAACTACTCCCAGAGAATACCGACAAGCAAGATCAATGAGGTCATAGAAAGAGCACTCAGACGCCATACACTTCCAAGTGTCAGCGGTCAGGTTATACGCATATACTATGCTACTCAGTATGAAACAAGACCACCAAAAATAGCAATAGTGATGAACAAGCCCAAAGGCTTGCACTTCACCTATAGAAGATACCTTACAAATAAACTCCGAGAGGCATTTAACTTTACAGGAACACCTGTTCTTTTTAAAGCGAAAAAAAGAGGAGAAAAGTAAAACCCTTTAAAAGGGTTTCATCACTACCATTGCGACAATGAACAACATCAAAATGGTAGGTACTTCGTTGTAAACTCTAAAAAACTTTCCGCTTTTTGTGCATCTATCCTCTAAAAACTCTTTTCTGTATTTATCCAAAGAAAAAAAGTACGCTATAAGCAGTACAATAAAAAAGAGTTTTGCATGAAGCCACCCACCGCTAAAACCTATGATGTAGATAAGATAAGAGCCACTAATAACTGTTGCCCACATAGATGGCACACCTATATATTTAAAAAGCTTCATCTCTTGAATCTTGGCAACTTTTACAAAACCTTTGTTGTCAATATTTTCTGCATGATAAACAAAAAGTCTTGGAAGATAAAACAAAACCGCAAACCAGGAGATAAATGAAATGACGTGAAACCAGAGTACCCATTCGTACATACGAAATCCTTTAAAATTGTGTTTGTATATAAACAGTGTTATAGTTTGATCCACCGTTTGAGACATTGTTGATCAAGCCGTAAATACCTGAGCGATGTTTAATCGCAAAACCTAAAAATGTGCCATACAAAGTTTTTGAATGCACTAATCTCCCTATATCGGTATCTATACTGATATCAAGATAGTTCAAAAAAAGAGAGTTGTTGTCATTTTCTTTTGTAGCTTCCAAATACTCTGTATATAAAACAGCACTTGTATAGGAAACACCTTCACCCAAGCCCAAACGAACTTTTTGATGAAAAAAATTCCAGTACGCCTTGATATAGAGAGTGACCTCGTAAACGTCATCACGTCCATCTGCTTCATAAAAATGACTCAATCCACTTTTTACATAGATATCTATAGGTTTATTATAAGCTTGTGTAGCTAAAAGATAACCCCCATCAAGTGCTAATACCCTTAAATCATAGGGATGAGACTTGATATCACCTATAAGTATCTGACCAAGATCACTGTCTGTTACCTTGCCATACGCCACTCGCAGTGAGTAATCTTTTTGTGCATAAAGGTTCATGACTAAAAAAAGGAGAAGAAAATATTTCAAAACAATCCTAAAAAATATATAGTGAAAAGATGGCACACCCGAAGATAGGTGTACCTAAAAAACTACTCAGCTTCTAAAACTTCGAGATCTTTAACAGACACTGCCTGTTTGTCGATCACTTTCGTGTGTAAGCGGCGAAGCGCTTTATTGGCTCTGTCAATCGCCAGATCGATAGCCGCATCCAAAACATCATCTGTTTGGTTGATGACAACAGGGTTTGCATGTGCAATATGAATATCAAATTCGATAGACACCCCTTTTTTCTCTGCAACAACATTCACATGTACACTTGTAATATCTAACTGAAATTTTTTAAATGCTTCAATTGCAGACTCAATATGAGCTTTTGTATTGTCATTTAATGTTACACCTTTTGCACGTATTTGTACATTCATCTTACATCCTTTAGCTTGTGGCGATAAAACGCCTTTCTATATTTCGCAATGCTAACATATTCAAGCTGAAAAGGTGATTTAGATAAGTTCCTTTTGCTATAATGTCACAAAAAATTTTCAGGAATATATTTATGAGAGTATTAACTGGTATTCAACCATCGGGTGACCTACATATCGGAAACTACTTTGGCTCTATCAAACAGATGGTAGATGCTCAAAAAAGTGGAGAAACTTTTGCTTTTATAGCGAACTATCACGCCATGAGCAGTGGAAACGGTGGGGAGAAACTCGCCAAGCTTACCATGCAAACAGCCACAGACTTTTTAAGCCTCGGGATAGATCCTAAAGTATCAACTTTTTGGGTGCAGTCCGATGTCAAAGAGGTGCTTGAGCTTTACTGGATACTCTCAGCATTTACACCTATGGGACTGCTTGAGCGTGCTCACAGCTATAAAGACAAAACAGCCAAAGGGATAGCGGCGAACCATTCACTTTTTTCCTATCCTGTCCTTATGGCAGCAGATATTTTACTCTACTCTCCAGATATCATTCCTGTTGGGAAAGATCAGATCCAGCATGTTGAGATCGCCCGTGATATAGCTGTAAAGTTTAACAATCAATATGGTGATATTTTAAAAATACCCGAATTTCAGGTTCAAGAGGAGGTTCAAACAGTCCCCGGAACCGATGGACAAAAAATGTCTAAGAGCTACGGCAATACCATCAACATATTTGGTGAAGAGAAAAAACAACTCAAAACAATCAAAAAAATAGTGACAGAAGCTGTTGCTGTGGAGGAACCAAAAGAGTACAAAGAGTGTAATGTTTACAATATGGCAAAACTTTTTTTAAACAGCGATGAACTGCTTGAACTGCAAAACAGATACACTCGCGGCGGTGAAGGTCATGGACATTTCAAGCTCTATCTTGCCGATGTTATGTGGGAGTATTTTAAGCCTTATAGAGAAAAAAGAGACTACTACCTAAGCAACCAAGATGAAGTAAGAGAGATACTAAAAGATGGTGCCAAAAAGGCTCAAGAGGTCGCACTTGCGATGATAGAGAAGATCAGAAGTGCTACCGGAGTAAAGTACTAACTTTACTTTTGTAACTCTAAGCTTGCACTTGTGACTAAACTTTTTCTTGACCAGATCGGATCTTTGAGTTTGAGCAGGGAGCGAACCTCATCATTAACCAAACGGTAATAGACTTTCACTTCCATATCTGTCGCTTTTTCTACTTTGGCAACTTTTATGACTTTTTCCCCTTTTGCGGGAACACTCGTATCTTTAGAGGCTTTTATGGCCAAATGAGCGACAGAAGCTCTCTCCCCTTTTCTTGTAAAGTACCTTGTTAGAGAAAGTATTTGCTTTTCAATCACCCTCGTACCTTTTTTATAATACACCTCAATCAAAAGCTCTCTTGAACCAAAACCACTTGGGATATTATGGGGATTTGGATTAAAAAGAGTAAGCACAATATCATCCGCTTCCTCTTTAAGCGTCAGTGTCAAGGCACCAAAAACAAAACTCTCAACATGTCCACCCTGAAACTTATGTGTTCTGATCTCTCTTTTTTTTGCTTTTCCATTATCAAGTTTTAGTGTTGCCGCTACGTATTCTCTTCTTGGACCCATATGGCACTCGACACACTTCTGTGTGCTCTCACCATACTCCTCTTGCATATTTGTAAACACAAAACCTGAAACAGATCTGTCATTTGCATGACATACAAAACAAAGCGTGTTTGGTTTCGTATCCATAAAGTCACGCTTTTGCGTTTTATGATAAGGGGAAAATGCATCATCAAAAGGTCCCACCATGGTTCCAGAAGCTATCCAGCTCACTCTGTCCATCCCACGAACACTCTCATTTTTATCTTGGTGTATCTTATCTATGTTGTGACAAACTACACAGTTGATCCCCTCTGAGATATTTTCACCGTTGACAGCTTCATCAACTCTGGGATCAGTCTGCAGGTGCATGAGAGTATCTATCTCATAGCTCATATCGGTACTTGTTACAGAGATTCTCGGGTTATGGCATTTTGCGCACTGTATCTTTATGGAATTGGGACTTTTTCTTGTTTTTCGGCTTATATAGTCAATGGTCGCGCGGAAATATTCATCGTTTTTGTAGTGCGATTTATGGTGCCATGATTCTTCCCACTCATTGACCAAATGGAGATGACACGCTTTACATTTTTGAGATGTTATATATTTTTCACCCACTTCTACAACCTCTGCACCAAAAAGGGTACTTAGCAATGCAAGAGCCAATAGAAATGTTTTCATCAGTTTACCTTTTGTTTATTGAGCCAGACCATCAAACCTTTTTGGGCGTGGAGCCTGTTTTCTGCTTCATTAAACACTATCTCGGAGTGCTTCTCTAAAAGTGCTTCTGAGACCTCCTGTCCTCGGTATGCAGGTAAGCAGTGTAAGAATTTTGCACCAGAAGCTGCAAGCGACATCATAGCCTCATCGACCATATAACCTTTAAAGTCTTTGATACGCTGCTCTTTTTCATCCTCTTGCCCCATGGATGCCCATGTATCTGTTGTCACTACCGTGGCACCTTGTACAGCCTCTTTTGGATCGTTGCCAAAAGTGATTTTTGCTCCGCTGTCTTTAGCGATATTTAATGCTGTTTGTAACACATCCTGATCCACTTCATACCCTTTTGGAGTAGCAACCCTCAGATCAAAACCCAGTTTGGCAGCAAGCATCATCCATGAGTGAGTCATGTTGTTTCCATCACCCACATATGCCGCTACAAGATTGTGTTGCATCCCATACTCAACCAGTGTCATGTAATCTGCCAAAAGCTGTACAGGATGGAACGAGTCTGTAAGACCGTTAATAACGGGAACCTTAGAGAAAGAAGCAAACTCCTCTATCATAGAGTGCTCAAATGTGCGTATCATAACCATATCACACATACTTGAGATCACACGTGCAGTATCTTTTACAGGCTCACCGCGACCAAGATGAATATCACGATTACTCAAAAAGAGGGCATGTCCCCCCAGCTGAAACATACCCGTCTCAAAACTCACACGTGTTCTTGTGGAACTCTTCTCAAATATCATCGCGAGTGTTTGGTTTTTGAGCTCTTCCTTGTAAATACCCGCTTTGAGATTTTTTTTGATCTCCAGCCCTATATCTATAATCTCCAGTATCTCTTCTTTTGTAAAATCTCTTAGTGTTAAAAAATGTCTCACTACTTTTCCTAAATTTATGTATTACTAATTTTAATATAGTTTTCTTTAATCTATCTAACTTATCTGCTTTGTAACATCTTTGCGACCTCTTTGGCATGGTAAGAGATGATAATATCTGCTCCCGCACGTTTAAAAGAGAGCATAGTCTCCATAACAACTCTCTCATAATCTATAAGATCATTTGCTCCGGCAATTTTAAGCATCGCATATTCACCGCTTACATTGTAAACAGCCATTGGAAGAGAGGTGTTGTCTTTGATCTCTCTTACGATATCAAGGTATGCAAGTGCAGGTTTTACCATAAGTATATCGGCACCCTGCGCTTCATCTGAAATGGACTCCGCAATAGCTTCACGGCGATTTGCCGGATCCATCTGGTATGATGCGCGATCACCAAAACTTGGCGTGGACTCTGCAACATCACGAAACGGCCCATAGTAGCCTGAAGCAAATTTTGTTGAGTATGCCATGATCGGCATATTTTCATACCCTGCTCCATCCAACGCTTCTCGTAAAGTTTCAATAATTCCATCCATCATTCCAGAGGGTGCGATCATATCTGCCCCTGCTTTTGCGTGGATCACTGCCTGTTTGCCGGATATCTCGAGTGTTGCATCATTATTGACCGTTTCATTCTCTTCATCGATGATACCACAGTGCCCATGGTCTGTATATTCACAAAAACAAAGGTCAGTCACGACAAACATATCGGGGTGCACCTTTTTTATCTCACGGATAGCTGAAGCTATAATGCCGTGTTCACATAAAGAGTCACTCCCTATAGAGTCTTTGACATCAGGGATACCAAAAAGGATTATGGAATAGATACCAAGTGATTTCAACTCATCACACTCTTTGATCGCTTCATCTATGCTCATCTGATACACCCCCGGCATAGAGCTTACTTCTGTCTTTATCCCTTCACCCGAGCGGATAAAAAGTGGATAGATAAAGTCATCGACACTTACGCTTGTTTCTCTTACTAATGCACGAAGATGCTTGTTTAAACGAGTTCTACGAAATCTCTGGAACATAATAAACCTTTTTTTGCTATAATTTTAAAAAAATATTTTACCCTTTTAAAGTTTAAATTAATGAATATACAGATTTCAGAAGTAGCAAATTTACCCTCACGCTTTGGTGATTTTATAGTAAAGGCCTTTAAAGAGGGCGAAAAAGAGCACTTAGTGATCTATACAAAAGATATGGATGAAACACCGATAGTCAGAGTTCACTCTGAATGTTTAACAGGTGATGCCATAGGAAGTTTAAAGTGTGACTGCCGAGATCAGCTCGAATTTGCCCTCCATCTTGCTTCTGAGACAAACGGCATGGTGATCTACCTCAGACAAGAGGGGCGAAACATAGGTCTTTTAAACAAAATCAATGCCTATGCCCTCCAAGACAAAGGGCTCAACACCATCGAAGCCAACCATCAGCTTGGCTTTGCGGCGGATGAGAGAACCTATGAGATCGTTACCTACATACTGCACCATTTCAACATCAAAAAAATAAAACTTCTCACCAATAACCCCGATAAAGTCAGTGCTATCAGCGATGTAGAGATAGTAGAGCGGATCCCTATCGTTATGAAATCAAATAAATACAATGAAGAGTATTTAGATGTTAAAAAAGATCAGATGGG
>JALWLL010000068.1 GCA_026996295.1 Sulfurimonas sp. | reverse complement strand
TTTTGGCTGGGTTTATGGTGTTATTTACAGGGTGTGCGGTGGCCACAAATAATTTATATAAGTTCGATTATATATCGCTTGATTTTATTAGTGATATAGATAATGAAGTTTCAAAAACATCCGGGCTCATAGATATCGACGGTAGGCTTTTTACACATAACGACAGTGGCGATGCAACCATATACGAGATCAATGCAACAACAGGTTTCGTTGAACGTAGAATTACCATAAATGGAGCAGTTAATACTGCATGGGAAGATCTTGCATATGATGATACCTATGTATATATAGCGGATATAGGTAATGTTTCAGGTTCAAGAACAGAACTTCAAATATATAAAGTTCTAAAAAATGATCTTTTAAATTATACCAATGTCGATTCACAAAGGATCTCTTTTTCATATCTGGATCAGACAGGCTACACCTATGGTGTCAATACAACTCCATATGATGCGGAAGCGCTTATAGTGTATGATGGTGAGTTGTATGTTTTTACTAAGAACTGGGAAGATTATACAACGAGGGTTTATAATATTCCAAATACGGTTGGTTATCACTCTGTTTCTCAGATCGCAGACTATTACTTTGAGGTGATGATCACAGGTGCAAGTGTAGATAAACTCAATAACTCTATAGCATTGATAGGGTATTCTGATCCGTATGATGCAACAATGCCACAGGTAAGTGAAATAATAATACTGAGTGATTTTGCAAACAGTAATTTTTTCTCAGGGGCGATCACCACATACGAAATTTCAGATGATCAAACGAGCAGTAGATTGGAGTCTATTGCATATGACACACCGACACAATTATACTTGACAACAGAAGCAGTTGCACCATATACGGCAAAACTTTATAAGGCTGTACTTCCATAAATAAAAAGGTATTAAGCACTTTTTATGATTTTATGATACAGTCCGGCCATGAAACTTTTACGATGTAGTAGGTTATGTACATAGGTATCGTAGTCTGTATTTTTATATCGTAAAAAATCAAGAAGATAAGCTTCAGAAGCACCGATTCCAAAATTTTCTTCTATCTCTAAAAGTTTTTTATAAAGTGGTATTATCGTTTGCAGCGCTTTTTTAGAAACATTTCTTTGAATCGCCGTGTAGCCGCTTGGTTCATTTGTGATGGGATGGTAACTTGTTTCAAAAAATGTACTTACCCAATAAAAATCACCATCAACGGTTCTGTTTTTTATAATGGCAACTATATTTTTATTTTTTTGTATTCTTTCCCATACCGTTTTAAATATAACTTTTGGCATATCGGGATGACGCACTATGGTATGTCTGTAACCGATGAGTTTTTCTTTTGTATGTCCGCTAACCTCACAAAAATAGGAGTTGCAAGATTTAATATTGCCTTTTAAGTCGGTTCTACTTAAAATGGGTCTGATCTTGTCTAGTTTGATCTCTTTGGAAGTTACAAATCTATCTCTGTACATTTTTTGAACCTGCTTTGTCACAAATTTAAGTATTATGTGATAATTAAATCAAAATACTTTTTCACATATGACAATATAGCATTTTGTGATTTAAAGTTCCATTTAAAAGATCTATTAGTATAGCTTCATGGGTTATTTGGTTGATAAGGATTAATTCATGCAAAAAATGTTCCAACTATTACATTTCTTTCAGTTTTATTTGCTTACAATAATGAAAAATTATTTGAAAAGTCAAACAAAATGAGAATAGATAAGTTTTTAAACTCTGTAAATATCACAAAAAGACGATCGGTCGCTCAAGATATGATAAGTAATGGTGTAGTGCTCATAAATGGGGTGGTTGCCAAAGCGAGTAAAAATGTTGAGGTTGGAAGTATCATCACCATCAACTACCTAAACTCTACAAAAAAATATGAGGTGCTTGAGATACCCACAACAAAATCAACGCCAAA
Source organism: Sulfurimonas sp. (assembly GCA_026996295.1). Taxonomy (GTDB): domain Bacteria; phylum Campylobacterota; class Campylobacteria; order Campylobacterales; family Sulfurimonadaceae; genus Sulfurimonas. The sequence continues at coordinate 1,290 of JALWLL010000068.1, read as the reverse complement.
AAGTTTACAACACCAGTATATAAAGGAGCTTGCATGAACTATGAGCAGACGAGAGAAAAGTTTACTTCACTCTTTAACCATGAGATGAATGATGAGCAAATGAGAGAGTTTTTGCTTAGCATGAAACTTGATGAGAGTACATCTGTCGAGTCGATAGCAGCTGCAGCAGAAGTGATGCGGAGTAATGCGATAGCACTTCCCATATCAGAGGAGTTGCGCCCCAAACTTCTAGATGTTGTAGGTACCGGCGGTGATAAGATCGGAAGTTTCAATATCTCCTCCACGGTAGCCCTTTTATGCGCAGCGTGTGGGAGTATGGTAGCAAAACATGGAAGTCGCTCTATCACTTCCAAGTCCGGAAGTGCAGATATGTTTGAGGTTCTTGGTATAAGACTTGATTTAAGCATAGAAAACTCTGCAAAACTTTTACAAGAGAGTGGTTTTACATTTATGTTTGCGCAAAACCATCACCCGGCTATGAAGTTTATAGTACCGGTGAGAAAAACTATACCGGATAAGACCATATTTAATATACTTGGGCCGTTGACAAATCCTGCAGGTACAAAAAAGTCACTCCTTGGTGTTTTTGACAAAGCTTTTGTGCTCAAAATGGCAGAAGCACTAAAAATAAACGGTAGCACGTCAGCACTTGTAGTGAGTTCAAATGAAGGGATGGATGAGATAAGTATCTCAGATGTCACTTATGCGGCACAGCTTCGTAATGGCAGTGTAGATGAGTTCATCATAGATCCTCAAAACTATGGTATCGCCAAAGCTCCGCTAGAAGCTATTGTAGGGGGTGATGCTAAAGAAAATGCGAAGATACTGCACGATATATTTAACGCATCGGCAACACAGGCACAAAAAGATATAGTCTATATAAATACGGCTGCAGCTCTCATGGTGGATGGCCTTGCACGTGATATACAGGAGGGTCTTGAGATGGTTGATGAGGCCATACGAAATAAGCGAGCGAAAAAGAAGCTCAAGCAGATCATAGAGATATCAAATAAACTATGAAAAGTTACATTTTACAGCTTGATCAGTTAGATACGCTTACTGATGAGATCATACAGAACTTCTCAAATGGTGTAGTGATCTTACAGGGGGATCTTGCAAGTGGAAAGACAACCTTTGTAAAAGCGATAGCAAAAAAACTGGGGCTTGATGAAGATGTGACCTCGCCTACATTTTCACTACAGCAGTGCTATGCACAAAAAATCTTTCATTATGACATATACAACCATGGGCTTGAGCATTTTATATCACTTGGTATGCTTGAAGAGTTGG
>JALWLL010000067.1 GCA_026996295.1 Sulfurimonas sp. | reverse complement strand
GTTTAGAAGTCCCGACTTTACAGAGATGAAAAAACTTCTCAAAAGCCCTGTTTTTTTTGATGGAAGAAACCAGTTTAAAAAAGAAAAAATGGCTGAGTACGGCTTTGAATATTTTCAGATTGGGGTACAATAGTCATTGAATATACTTGTTGTACGAACAGATAAACTTGGAGATTTTATCACAGCACTGCCGGCTATTTATATCTTGAAAAAGTATAACCCGCACAATAAGATAATCGCTTGCGTTGCCCCTTTAAACAAAGAGTTGGCAGAGGCTTGCGAGTTTATAGATGAGGTGATAGTCGATACTCCGCAAAGTCCTCTTTTTGAGTTGGTACAAAAAATCAAAAAACACAAGATCGATGCTTCGATAAGTTTTTTCTCAAATACACGAGTTGCTCTGGCTCAGTTTTTAGCTCAGATAAAAATCCGTATAGCCCCCGCTACAAAAATTGCTCAAATATTTTACAACAGACGAGTGAAACAAAGACGCTCACGGGTTGAAATGGCTGAGTTTGAGTACAATATTGCGCTGACGAAAGTACTCTTTTCAGATATCAAAGAGCACTATCCGCAACCCCTTTTAGCGTTTGATGATGCTAAAGATATTTATAGGGATTTTTGCAAAAAACATGCTATAGAAAAAGAGGTGATAGTATTTCACGTAGGTTTTGGAGGTTCATCTGATGCAAACTGGACACTTGATGAGTATGAAGTGCTTATTGGTGAGGTTGTAAAAAACAAAAACTATCAAGTGCTTCTCACTTTTGGTCCCGATGAAAAAGTGTTGTATCAAGAGATGCAAAGAAGATTTCAAAACACTTCTGTAGTATTGCATATCTCAGAAGATGGATTGATCCATTTTGCAAAACTCATCGCAAATTGTAAACTTTTTATCTCAACCTCCACGGGAACATATCATTTGGCATCTCTTGTGGGGTGTGCAACCATGACATTTTTCGCAGATTCACTCTTTGCCAGTGCTGCGAGGTGGAAAAGCGTAGGAGAGGAAAAGCTGCAACACCATTTTATGTTGCCAAGTGATGCCAAAAAGCGTGCAGAGGTGTTTGAACAAGTAAAAGCTGCTCTAGCGACCTTTTAGTTTTCTCTTAAGGTTGACTTTGTCTTCAAGCTTTTTTGCTTCTTCTAGAACAATCCTAACAGCTTCCTCTTCATTAAAACCGGCTAATTTGGCATACTCTTTTGCTATAAGAGGCAGATCAGTGTCAAATTTTGCCCAAAATTTATTGAAATTTTTGAGTCCCTCATCTGGTGGTATCTTTTTAAACTCCATACGATTGATATCTACCAAAGAGAACTTGTAACTGCCATCCTCTTTTTTTGAGATGAGGATATTTCCAAGTGAATAATCAACATGCCAAACACCTTTTTGATGAATCTCATAAGTGAATTTTGCAAACTCTTTTAAAATCTCTTCAACATCATCTACCTTATGATGAAAAACCTCTCTGATTGTAAAATCATAAGGCTCATAAGATGCAATAAAAAAACTTTGGCTTAAAAGTCCTGTTTGAAAAAACTCTATGATCCCTATAGGTTCGGGTGTATTGACATTGAGCTTTTGTAGTTTTACTGCGTTGTTGTAAGATTTTTTTGCTTTGCCTTCACGTAAAAAGGTGTATGCAAATCTATTTATTATATGGGGTACTTTGAATGATTTTACAACGCATTGAATACCGTGAAGTTCAATGATTTTAAGCTCGTTTCGTGCTTTATGGATACTCTCATGGGAGTTTTGAAAAATATCTCTGATATTTAGAAGTTCATTTTCAAAAGAGGTGTATTTTTCGTTTAAAGTGTATTTATAAGACACTATCTAGCCTTTGTTTATAGAAAATTCTTCTATATATTTGTTAAGTATGGTTTGTGGCAAAAAAGGTTCTAAATGTTTGTCAAAATCTATAGGAGAGGGTTGTGTGAGTTCTTGATATATCCTCTCACCCAACGCTTTATCGTTAGCTTCACAAAGAAAATGCTCAAGTTCATTTTGCATAATATCGGTTACGCCACCGGGGCTTTTTGTAACAACGAGGTGTGTTCTGCAGGCAAGCGCTTCTAGAAGTACCATGCCAAGTCCTTCATGCTTTGAGCTGAGTACAAAAAGGTCTGCATTGGCTATCCATGGGTAGGGATTTGTTTGTAAGCCCGCGAGGATAACATCTTTTTCAAGTTGCATGGTTTTTATTTTTTGGCGAATGTTCTCTTCATCATGTCCTTGTCCTACAAGTACAAGTTTATGGGAAGTGCCATATTTTTGCTTCATGTAAGCATAGGCATCGATGAGAAGCGAAAGCTGTTTGACGGGAGCAATTCTGCCGACATTGACAATATAGGGTGCTTCGATATCCGGACGATACTCTTTGGATGCCGTTTGTATGTTGTGTACATCTATGGGGTTTGTGATCTTGATCGCTTTTTTTGCTTTGAGTCCCGCTTCGTTTTCAAGATCATGAAAACTTTGCAGTACTCCGCTTGAGACACAGGCAATGTTTTTGTTGTCATAAAGACACTTTGCATGTATTTTTCTAAAATAGGTCATCTTATGGTCGGGATAGAGAAGGTTTTCACAAACCTGTACATAGCGTTTATCTTGATTGAACCATAAAAACTCAAAGGTACCTTGTCCTCTGATAATAATAAAGTCAAAAGGGGTCGAATTTTTTTCAAGTTGTTTGATTTTGGACTTAAAGATAAAGGATGTCACAAAACCTTTGGTGATAGCATAGCTTTGGCGAAAGGGGATATTGAGAATTCGTATGAGAATTTCATAAAAAAGCCCAACGACGGTTTTGGCCAAAAAAGTATCAAAATTCCAGAAGTGAACATTTTGTATCTCTTGAGTTGAGTAATGCTTTTTTTTGTGCTTAAAATAGATAAGATGGCTGTCGTGTCCGGCATCTTGAAACGCTTTTGTCAAAGAGATGGCAACACGTTCCATCCCCCCTATTTTTAAACTACGAACAACTACAGCAACTTTCATTTTTATGGCCTGAATTATAATTTATGAAATTATATCGAAAGTTTACTATGCTAAAATAAGCTTTATGAAAATAACAGCAAATATTATTACCCTTAATGAAGAAAAAAATATTGAAGAAGTTATAAAATCGGTTCAAGAAGTTTGTGATGAGGTGCTGGTCGTTGATTCACTCAGTAGTGACAGAACATGTGAGATAGCTGAGTCCTTAGGTGCTAAAGTTGTAAAACAGGAGTATCTTGGTGATGGAAGACAAAAAGCTTTTGGTGCCCCTTTGGCAAAGTATGACTGGATTCTCAGCATCGATGCCGATGAGCGACTCGATACAAATGCGATCGAAGCCATAAAAAACCTAGATCTTGACAGCACACGCTACGATGCGTTTAGTTTTGCAAGAAAGAGCTATGTGGGCAAGAACTTTATCAAGCTTTGGTATCCAGACAGGGTCACAAGGCTCTACAACAGAACCAAGTGTGGCTACACAACAGCGGGTGGTCATGCTCGGGTTGATACACAAAACGTAAAAGATTTGGATGCTGATATGCTGCACTATTCTTATGAAGATTATGCTCATATGATTCAAACGACGCATAAGTTTATCACACGTGGAGCGAGAATAGCATACCAAGAGGGTAAACGAGCGAGTAAGTTTGACCCTTTTTTACATGGTGTGGGTGCTTTGTTTAAGGCTTTGATCTTAAAAGGTGGAGCATTCCATGGGCTCAATGGCTGGAATGTAGCAGTCATTTCGGCATTTAGCTCGTATATGAAATATGCTTTAATAGTGGAGATGCAAGAAAATGAGTAGAAAAGTTGTAATGGAGCTGTGTATGTCTCCTGATCTTGGTGGGCTTGAACTGTATATGGTAAGAGCGGCCAAGGCACTCAAGGATATGTTTGAAGTGATCTCTGTTTTAAATGAAGATACAAAGCTTGAGCAGTATTATGAAGATGCTCAAGATGAATATATAAAAATAGATAAAACATCTAACTTTTTTATGTTTGGTGCTGCGAAAAAACTTGCTGATGTGATCGATGCAAGAGATGTGGCTGTGATTCATCTTCACTGGACGAAAGATATACCTTTTGTGGTGCTGGCAAAACTGCTCTCAAAGAAAAAACCAAAGTTGGTGCAAACGCGTAACATGACGATGACACGTTTTAAAGATGATTTTTACCACAGGTTTTTATATAAAAATATTGATTTGATGCTGCCTGTAACCTATCAGGTTAAAGAGCAACTAGAGAGATTCATTCCTCAAGATATTCGTCCTCAGATTGAAGTGCTTTATATGGGTTCTGAGAAAGTTGAACAATTAAATGATGATGCACTAAAAGGTTTCAAACGAGAGATTGGATTTGAAGAAGAAAATTTTAATGTTGGAATGGTTGGCCGTATCAATGAAGCAAAAGGGCAGCACCTTCTCATAAAAGCACTTTCCAAAATAGATAATGAACATGTTGAGGCATATTTTGTCGGGCATGAGATGAAAAAGGGCTACACAGAAGAGCTTAAGCGTTTAGCTAAGGATTTGGGTGTTGCAGAGAGGGTGCATTTTTTAGGTTTTATGAAAAATCCTCACCATTTTTTTCAAGCCTGTGATGTGATAGTGATGGCTTCTAAAAGAGAAACCTTCGGTCTGGTTGTGATAGAAGCTATGCAGGTTCAAACTGCTGTTATCGGTTCAAACAGCGGCGGTGTGGTAGAGATCATAGATGATGAACACACAGGACTTCTTTTTGAAGTTGGAAATTTTGAAAGTTTGGCACAAAAGATACAAAAACTTGTAGATGACAAAACACTCAAAGAAAAAATTGCGTTACATGGGCAAAAAAAATGTGAAGAAAAATTTTCCAATGAAAAACAGTTTAAGAAGTTGGGAGCTATCATAAAGGACTTGAGTGAAAGTTAGTGTTATTGTCACAACCTATAAAGACAATGCAACCCTCTCTCTCGTTTTACAAGCTCTGATGTTGCAAGATTATGATGATTTTGAGGTGGTTGTCGCAGAAGATGATGATGCACAAGAAACAGCCAAACTGCTGCAAACATATACAGATAAACTCACTATTAAGCATATCTTTCATCCCGATACCGGACGAACAAAAACAACAATTCAAAACAAAGCGATTGTTGCAAGTAGTGGAGAGTATCTTCTTTTTATAGATGGGGATGTACTGCCCCATTCTCGTTTTATAAGCTCACAGATAACAATTGCAAAAAGAGGTCAAATCCTGGCTGGAAGAAGAGTAAATTTGGATCAAAAAACTTCTCAAGCGATACGAGATGGGAAGCTTAGAGTGCGTACTTTGGAGAAGTTTTATTTTCTTTTTTTATTGAAATTTATGTTCAACAAAGATATACGATGTGAGCAGGGGATATATATAAATCCAAACTCTCTCATATACAAACTCTTTCTTTCTAAAAGAAAACGTGCGATCGCTATTTTGGGCTGTAACTGGTCATGTTTTAAGGAGGATTTTGTAGCGATTAACGGTTTTGATGAGGGTTATGAAAACTCCTCTATTGCAGATGATACGGATTTGGACTGGAGATTTAAAATGGCGGGTTATAGTGTGAAATCAAGTAAAAATATAGCGATTGTATATCATCTGTATCATGAAAAATCTGATGCGCTCGGCGGTGAGAATGGAAGAGAACAAATGAAAGAAAGACAGATGAAAAATTTATATATTTGTAAAAACGGGATTAGGAAAGGGTAGGTTTTTTTGCTTTTAAAGAGTTTGTGAGATAAAAAGTATAAAAACTTGCAATGATAATGTTGTTTACATAAACACCAAGCCACCTGCTGTTAAATGTTTCAAAGTTATTTATGATTAGCCAAAAGAGTAAAAAAGTGATGGCAAAAGGGAAAAACATTTTTCTATTTTCATGGCTTAAAGCGTCATCTTTTATACTTTTAATGATGAAATAATAAAGAGCTAACATGAAAAAAAGTCCTACAAAGCCATAAGCAACCAAAGTTTCTATAAAAAAGTTATGTAAGTGTCCAAATCGCTTTTTTAAGCTCTCATCAAATCTGTCTGATTGTCGGATCACTTCAGGTATCGCTTCTGAATCCAGACCTAAAATCGGATGGCGTTGTATCCACTCAAGAGCATCCAGCCAAGAGCTCACTCTGATCCCTATACTGGACATCTCAATAGAAGTGTTTTGATCTATAATAGAGTCTATAGTAGTCTGCTCATGTGAGATTCTCTCTTGTATGATAGAGGAGTTTGTAAGTAAAACAAATGCTCCTGCTGTTAAAAGAGCTCCAAGAAGAATCATTTTTATGTTTTTAATATGGTATATTTTTATATAGGTGATAACTCCAACAACAATGGCGATAAACAGCCCAAGCCATACCTGTCTTGATTGTGTAATTACAACGAGATAAGTGAATACAAGGATCGATACAAAGGTGCCAAAAAGGAGTAGTCTTTTCATGTTTTTAGAAGAGATGTCAGCGTGGTAGGTGAGATAGAACAAAAAGAGTGAGATCAGTAAACTTGTACCCGCAAGCATAGAGTCAAATTGGGAGTTCTTAATCAAAAAATCAGCTCTTTCATGTGTAAAAGTGAGATCATACAGATAGCTTATATCGACATTGAGTACAATGGTGAAAATAAATCCGAAAATGAAAAAAAGCCAAAGCATAATGACATTTTTGAGATTACCTTTAAGCCAATATGCAATAAAGAAAAAGACAAAAAGTTTTCCAAGTCTGTCCGGTGTCGGGGCTTTGTTTGCAAATTCTGGTGCAAAGATGACACTGTTAAGCCAGCTGAGTATTTGTAGTATTACAACAAGGGCAAAGAGGATCACTATGGGATCTTTGAATATCGTTTTTTTATAGATAACAAATATAGGGAGGGTTCCCAAGATAATAAGACCTAGAAGAATATCTCCAAAATGGTAAAATTTTATGTTGATAAATGTATAGCAGAAAATTAAAAAAAGAATGCTCTTTGCATAATATTTATTTTCGAGTATATTCTCAGATGCCATATGTACCATTTTTCCTTAAAGGTTTAGATGAGTAACTCGAGGTACTCTTTTACCTCACGCTCAGGAGCAAAAATGATTTTTGCTTTTTCTATGTTTTGCCTTGCTTTTGCTTTTTCACTCTCAAGATTATGAGCAATATAAAGAAGTCTCTCTTTAAGTGCTTGTAAACTTTTGTCTTCTACTAGGTGGATATGAAAGCCCATCTCCCCGAAGTTTGAAATAGCGGTGTTATCAAATGCCAAAACTATAATGCCGTGAGAGATCGCTTCCATCATAACATTGCCATAGCCCTCATCGGGTGTAGGAAATATAAATATATCGTGTTTTGGATATTCATCATAAATATTATTGGTAAAACCGTTTATATGAATATGCTCCTTGTACGCTATAGCATTTAAAAGCTCTTGAAGTTGTTGTGCGTATTTTACATCAGCAGGACCAAAATTGTCAAAATGAAAATCGATTGAGTTTTCATAAAGAATTTGACACGCTTCAATCGCTTTGTCTATCCCTTTGCCCGAGGTTACCCTTCCGGCGTGCAGAAGTCTGAGAGTATCTGAGTCTGTGGGTTTGAGTGATGATATTTTTTTGCCCAAAGAGGGAACGATCACGGTCGCTTTGGTGTTTTTTCCAAAGGGTATGATAAACTCAACATTGCCGGACATATACTTGGAGATAGCTACATGGGTATTTACTTTTGAATAGACCAGTCGGTGAAACAAACCCTTTTTTGGGCGTGATTTGATCGTTCCGTGTCTGACGATGAGGTTGATATCGAGTCCTAAAAATGCAAAATAGAGTGACTTCATCTCAGAAGCACCTACAAAAATAACATTTTTGATACCCTTTTCTTTTATGATCTTTCTCACTCCAAAAATGATAGAGGGACTCATCAGCGTTGTACTGAAATTGATGCTTTCATAGTGTAGCTCGCTATAATCAGGGTTAGATCTGCACTGCTCATGTATGAAGGTGTTTTCTTTGATGATATAGGTGATCTCTACCGCTTTAGAGAGATTGTTAGCCAGCTTTGTAGCAGCAAGTTCCATCCCACCCGTGTGATGCGAGAGACAAATAACAGCTGTTGCTTGTTTGTTTGAACGCATCTATTTCCAACCGTTTTTTCTTAGGGTGTCGATGTAGTCTTTGAGTTTCTTTTTAGGACTCCATCCAAGCGCTTCTGTTTTTGCTGTTACGACATCGGCACTCATACGGTTCCCTTTTCTCTCAGGCAGCATCTCGATCTTACCGCCAAACATCTGTGCTACCTCTTTGATGGTAAACGCTTCACCACTTCCGATACCAAACTCATCACCATAGCCATTTTCACCAACTAGTACCAAACCATCGATGATATCGTCTATGTGAGTGAAGTTTCTCTTTTGAGTGCCTGGACTTACGATGGTAAGTGGTTCGGCATTTTTCATTTTTTCCTTAAAAAGTGCTATAAGTGTTGCATATTTTCCTGTCTGAATCTCTCTTGGACCATAAACATTGTAAAAATAGGTGATGGCATAAGGTACATTAAACCAGTTGCCATAGTTCATCACCAGTTCTGTATTGGTCGCTTTTGTCCAGGCATACGGTGACGCACTTCTACCAAGTCCACCATCACCGAATTTTGTTGAACTGCCGGCATAGAGGATCTTGCAGCCTGCACGACGTACAAACTCCAAAACAGCAAAGATACCGTCTTTGTTATATTCCCATACCGTTTTGATATCGTCAAAACTTTGCTCAACTCGTGAGTACTCACCAAGATGGTACACCATGTCAGGATCAAAATCTATAAGAGAAGCGATATCTTTTGTATCGCCTTTGATGTAGGTGACATCTTGTACATGATTTGCTTCGCTTCCTGTAAAGTAGTTGTCAAGCGAGTACACTTCATTTTCTTGATTTTGAGCAAGTCTTTCACACAGATGTGAACCGACAAAACCGGCCCCTCCGGTGATCAATATCTTTTTTTTCATTTAACAGTCCCAGTAAAAAGTTTCCTATTTTACTCAAATAACGATTAAAAATAGTATAATTGCAAATGCAAAAATATCAACACTTCTCATTTTTAGTTAATTTACTCTACTCCTTTTTAAAACTTTTTCTTGCCATGCTTTTTCTCATGAGCCTTGCCAGAGTGTACCTGCTTGTGAGTTATGGCAGTGCATTTAACTACTCTTTGTTAGAACTTTTCAACACTTTTTGGCTTGGTATGCGTTTAGATGCAAGTATATTGGCCTATATTTTTAGTCTGGCAGTTATCCTTGTTTTTCTTGTATGGCTTTTGCATCTGAAATTTTTGCAGAAGTATATGTATGCTTTTTTTAGATTTTATTTTGCTCTGTTCTTAACTCTCTTAGCAGCGATCACTTTTGCTGATCTTGTGTACTTTTCTTTCTTTGGAGAACATGCAACACTTATGATCTTTGGTGTGATAGATGATGACACACAGGCGCTTTTCAATACTGCTATGGCTAACTATAATGTCCCTTTTGTAGTGCTTGCTATGGTAGTGTTTTTGACTTTTTTATACTATTTGATATTTAGTATGATAAAAGAGAAGCAGTCCCTGTTTTTCTCCTGGAATATTTTTAAGCAGTTGGCTCTGTTTGTGGGTGTTATTGTATTGGTTGGTGTTCTTGGACGCGGTTCTCTTGGCTTGTTCCCTCTGGCAAAAGATATACCTGATGTTGCAACCGATCCATTTTTAAACAAGCTTCCCCAAACGGCAGGCTACGCCATGTTAAACTCTTACGAGCAGTATGCAAAAAGTAAGTCAGGGCATTATGATCTTATTAAACAGCTTGGTTATCAAGGAAAAATCAACAAAGCGTTTGAGATACATACGCATAAAAATTCCATAAATACTCAGAATCTTATTGAAAACATTAGCTATAAAACTCCTAAAAACAAGTTGTTGGTAACACAGAAGCCTCATGTGGTTGTTGTGATGGTAGAGAGTTTTGGTATGCCTTTGCTGCAGTATCAAAGTGAGAGTTTCAATATTTTGGGTGCACTCAAAAAACATTTTGAGCAGGATACACTTTTTACACGTTTTATCTCATCTTCCAACGGTACTGTTGTATCGCTAGAACCCTTACTTCTCAATATTACGGCAAGACCAAACTCTACCTCTTTTGCCCAAAGCTCCTTTTTAAATACCTCTTTTAAACAGGCAAGTGCAAAGGTGTATAAGGATGCCGGCTATGAGACGAGCTTTGTTTATGGAGGGGATCTTTCGTGGAGAAATATAGGAAGTTTTGTTTCCCGTCAAGGTTTTGAACATGTTGAGGGCAAAGCAACGATAGCAGCCTCTTTGGGGAAGAATGCTAAAAATATTTCTCATGACTGGGGAGTGTTTGACGGCTACCTTTATAAGTATGTGTATGAGAAGCTTCTCAATGCTAAAAAACCACAGTTTATCTTTGTACTTACAACCAACAACCATCCCCCCTATAAAATTCCGAGTGATTATACATCCAAGAGTTTACAAATATCTGCAAAACTCAAAGAGCATATCAGTGGAGATTTGCAACTCGCAAAACAAAGGTTTAGAGACTATGCTTATGCGGTTGATATGGCAGGGGAGTTTATGAATAGTGTCAAAACATCCTCTTTAGTGAACAATACGGTGGTGGCAATTACGGCGGATAACAACACGGTTGAAGGGATTATGCGTTATGATGATTACTATACACAAACAAAAAGAGTCCCTTTTTATATATATCTACCAAAGTCTTTGCAACCAAAGGAAAAGATCGATACAAAAGTACCATCTTCGCATAAAGATATTTTTCCGACACTTTACAATCTGACACTCTATGATAAAAGCTATATAGCTATAGGGACAAACCTTTTAGATAAGAACATACTTCATTGTGGATTTAATGATGCAGGTGTTATTATGGCAAAAGATGGAGGTTTTAAGCTTGGCAAGGCAAAAACTTTGGCTCAAAAAGAGTGTGAAAAATACTACAAGGCAACATTGGCTGTTACAGAGTATCTGATACAGTCGCAAAAAAATAAAAGGCATGAGAACTGAGAAAATCTTTATTGCCCACAGACTCAGTACTATTGAACATGCCGATACGATACTTGTGATGCAAAAGGGTGAAATCGTGGCGAGTCAACTGCAGAAATAAAGAGAAGTTTTTTTTGAATATCTTGTATTAGTAAAAACTATATCTATACTTTTATCACTTCTTCAAGGTTTTTTAGAGATAATCGCGGTAATTATTGATTTTGTCATTTGAGAGTAGTCTTTACTTGAGGTGACCACATAGGAACATTATGTTAGATTTTGCAAAGTTTACAAAGTATTCAAAACCAGGCCCTCGTTATACAAGTTACCCTACAGCATTAGAGTTTAGTGATGAGTACACATATGATGGTTACATCAAAAAACTTGAGTCTCAAGACCCGAGCCGTCCATTGAGTCTTTATTTTCACCTGCCTTTTTGTAGAAATGCATGTTATTTTTGCGGATGTAATGTTGTCTTCACTTCCAAAGAGGACAAAATGCTCCGTTATATGGGCTATCTTAAAAGAGAGCTGGAGATACTTTCAAAACATCTTAACTGTAAGCGTGAAGTTATCCAGATGCACTTTGGCGGCGGAACACCGACATTTTTCTCAGCAGAACAACTTCGTGAGATTATTGCAGAGATCAAATCCTACTTTCCAAACTTTGTAGAAGATGCTGAGGTCTCATGTGAGATAGATCCCCGTCACATTAATGAAGATCAGATGAAAGTGATGAGTGAAGCGGGCTTTAACCGTGTAAGTTTTGGTCTTCAGGATTTTAACGAAAAGGTACAGATCGCTGTGCACCGTGTACAACCTTATGAGATCACAAAAGCGGCAATGGATCTGGCACGCAAATACAATATGCACTCTGTGAATGTTGACCTTATCTACGGACTTCCGTTTCAAACACTCGATACGTTTAAAGAGACGCTTGAGTTGGCGATCACCCTTAATCCTGACAGATTTGCCGTGTTTAACTATGCACACGTGCCATGGCTTAAAAAGACGATGAGAAAGATCGATGAGACAACACTGCCGCTTCCGGATGAGAAACTTCAGATCATGCAACACACGATCGATTTTTTGACGTCTCACGGCTATAAAATGATCGGTATGGATCACTTTGCAAAACCGGAAGATGAACTTTTTAAAGCGATTGAGAAAGGGGAGCTTCACAGAAACTTCCAAGGCTACACTACCAAAGGCGGGGCAGATCTTATTGGTGTGGGACTCACTTCTATTGGTGAAGGTGTTGACAGTTACAACCAGAACTTTAAAGATATGAAAGAGTATGAAGCAGCCATAGATGCAGGAAAGTTACCGTTTGAGCGTGGTGTAGTACTTCATGATGATGATCAAATACGCCAGTTTGTGATTATGGAGCTTATGAGTAACTTTAAGCTTGATATTAAAAGATTTGAATCTCTTTTTGATATCGAGTTTAAAACATATTTTGCCGATGCGCTTGAGGCGCTACAGCCTTTTGTAGAAGATGAACTTTTGAGTATCAGTGATACTCATATAGAGTGTAGTGAAACAGGAACACTTCTTATCAGAAATATTGCTATGCCTTTTGATGCATACATGAAAAAACATGCAGCAAGTAAAAAGACATTTTCTAAAACGGTATAGCGATGTCTAAAAAACTAGAAGATATTTTTAGCTTCGATGAGATCGCTGATGATTGTGTGAAATGCGGAAAATGTATCCCTGTATGTACCATACATAATGTCAATGCCGATGAGGTCACTTCCCCTCGTGGTTTTATCGACCTCTTGGGTGCCTATAAGCGTGGTAATTTGGAGCTTGATAAAACAGCAAAAGATATTTTTGAGTCATGCTTTTTATGTACGAACTGTGTTGATGTATGTCCAAAATCACTTCCTACAGATATGATTATAGAGCAGGCTCGTGCCGATATTGCTCAGAAGTTTGGGATAGCATGGTATAAGAGGGCTTTCTTTTTACTGCTTCGCCATAGATGGCTTAATGATCTGGCGTTTAAGCTTGGTTGGGTATTTCAGACTTGCGGTTTTAAGATCAGAGCAGATATAGACTCTATGAACTCACGTTTTTCTATCCCTATGCTCAAAGCAGATAGGCTCCTTCCGAGTTTGAGAAAAAAATCATTTTTAAACTCACATCCGGAGCATATTGACAATGGTGCAAAAAGAAAAGTTGCCATTTTCATAGGGTGTTTGGGTAATTATAACTATAAAGATGTGGGAGATTCTCTTTTAGAGATACTAGAAGCGTTAGAGATCGATGCGTTCTTGGCAAAACAGCAAAAATGTTGTTCGGCTCCGGCTTATTTTACGGGTGATTTTAATACCGTGGATCATAATGCAAAATTTAACATAGAATACTTTGAGAGTTTTGCAAAAGATGTTGAGGCTATCATAGTGCCGGAGGCTACATGTTCTGCTATGCTTAAAATAGATTACGAACATTATTTTCACGATCAGCCTGAGTGGCAAGCCAGAGCCAAAGCAATAAAAGAGAAAATATTTATGGCAACAGAGTGGCTTCAACACCATACACATCTTGAACAGCTTTTGGCTTCCAAACAAAAAGATACAAAGATCGTAACCTATCACGATCCGTGTCATGCAAGAAAGATGCAAGGTATCTACCAAGAGCCTCGTAACCTTATTTCGAAAAACTATAATATTGTTGAGATGAGCGATCCAAACGCATGTTGTGGTTTTGGCGGTGTGACGATGCAGAGTGAAAAGTTTCATTTTGCCGAGGCTGCAGGCAGACCAAAAGCGGCTATGATCAAAAACACGGGCGCTGAGATCGTGAGTGCCGAGTGTAGTGCCTGCCGTATGCAGATTAATAATTCCATGCACGGTGCAGATGTTGAGACAGTGTTTAAAAACCCTATAGAGCTGATCGCTGAAGCACTGAGAAAGTAAGGCTGTATGGAAGCTTGGAATCATGTATATGAACGGTTTGACCCTGTAGCTTTTCATATATTCTCTCTGCCTGTTCACTGGTATGGGATGATGTATGTTTTGGCACTTATCTCCGCCTTATATATCGGAAAATATTTTATAAAAAAAGATAAGCTCGACTTTCAATCCAAAGAGCTTGATGTGTATTTCATCTATGTGGAAATAGGTGTAATACTTGGAGCAAGACTCGGGTACATACTTTTTTACGATACACATACACTTGAGTATCTCACCCATCCCTGGCAGATTTTTAACCCGTTTGAAAACGGTGAATTTGTTGGTATTCGCGGGATGAGTTATCATGGAGCGGTGATCGGTTTTTTACTTGGAACCTATTTTTACTCTAAAAGACACAAGGTGCATATAGGAAAAATACTTGACCTTGTAGCCATAAGTGTCCCACTTGCTTTTGTGTTTGGGCGTATTGGTAACTTCCTCAATCAAGAGCTAATAGGGCGTGAGACAGATGTGCCTTGGGGCATATATGTGGATGGTGTACTGCGTCATCCTTCTCAGTTGTATGAAGCTCTTTTGGAAGGAGTGGGTGTTTTTGTCGTTGTGTATTTGTATAGAAGATATCAAAGTTATGCCGGAGAGCTTATCTTTATCTATGCGATCAGTTATGGACTTTTCAGGTTTATCGCTGAGATATACCGCGCTCCGGATGCGCAGATAGGGTATGTGTGTTGTGATATGATTACACAGGGGCAGGTGATGAGTCTTGGTATGAGTGTGATTGGTCTGCTTGGATGGGCATATTTTAAAAACAGAAGTAAAAAAATCTAACTCCGATGCAAAAACTTCTACTCCTTTATTTTCTCTTGATAAACATAGCTGCTTTTGTGCTTTTTACTTTTGATAAGTACAAATCACGGGTCAATGCCTCACGAACACCGGAAAAAAGGTTGCATACACTCTCGCTTCTTGGTGGTGTAGTAGGGGCTAGTTTAAGTATGATTTTGTTTCGTCACAAGATCAAAAAGAGTTCTTTTATACTCAAACATGTGGCAATAATTCTTTTATGGCTTGCTTTGCTTGTGTATTATTTTTCGCAGGTGGATGATCTTAACTTTCTTCGTTAGTTTTTTTCTTACTCTTTTTTTTCTTTTTTTTCTCTTTATGGACAGATTTTTCCCATAAAAAGTTAACTATCCAGTACGCCGTAAGGGAACCAAATACAGAGTAGATAGCAGTACCGAAATAAAGTGGAATAAAAATATCATCCAGATTGTTTGAGAACCATTCGAGTGTCATCTCTACGGGTTCTGGCTTGATGCCAAGCAAAAAAGAACCGGTGAGGTACTCCATGTAGTACATAGGGGGCATGGTAAGGGGGTTGCTCAGCCAACACATAGCAAGTGCCACGGGAACATTGAATCTGAAAAACGGCATAAACAGTAAAACCGCCGCCATCTGCATCGGCATAGGGATGAAGGCTATAAACAGACCCACAAGAACACCGCGCGAGATCATTTTTCTGTTGCCGGAGAGATACTCTTTTGGAATTTTATATTTTTTTATAAATTCGTTGAGTTTCTTATGTTGTGTTGTCTTTTTAAGAGTTCTTCTTATCATTGATAATACTTAGTGTTTAAATGTGATCGGATTATATCTATAAAGAACTTATCTTCTTAATAATATGATAAAATTCCATGTATATTATACACGGGAATATCTAAAAGTTCTACTAACTCTTTGTAAATAGAGAGTTTTTAAATAAATCAAAAAGGTAATGCATGTCATTTGAAAAATTAGGAGTCTTTAAACCACTTCTTCAGGCCATAGAAGATCTAGGCTATAAAAACCCTACAACCATCCAAACAAGAGCCATCCCTTTGGTTTTACAAAAAAAAGATATTTTTGCAACCGCACAGACAGGAACAGGTAAAACAGCTGCTTTTGCCTTGCCTATACTGCAAAGACTGAGAAAACCGCAAGAGGGTAAGGGTGTCCGTGCCGTTATACTTTCTCCCACACGTGAATTGAGTATTCAGATATATGAAGATGTGCAGGCTTTTTGTAAGTATATGGATATTAAAACGACCATATTGATCGGAGGTAAAGACATTGAAAAACAAAGGCGTGCTCTTAGAAGTGGCACCGATATCATCATAGCGACTCCGGGGCGCTTAATGGAGCATACACAAAAAGGTTTATATCTTGATGATGTGGAGATTTTTGTTCTTGATGAAGCCGATAGAATGCTTGATATGGGTTTTTCAAAAGATATACGTGAAATCCACCCTTTGCTTCCAAAAAAACATCAGACTCTTTTGTTCTCAGCAACATTCAGTGAAAAGGTGAGAAAACTCTCAAAGCTTATACTGAGAAAACCGGCTTTTATAGAAACAGCCAAAAAAAATACAACGGTAGATACGATAAACCAGATCGCTTACCATGTTGATACAGATAGAAAAGCGGAACTTTTGGCATACCTCATAGGTTCACGTAATTTTGAACAGGTTTTAGTTTTTACAAAGACAAAAGCCAGTGCCGATGAGCTTTATGAAGAGCTGCAAAAAGATGGGCTTAGCTGTGGTGTTATTCATGGAGATAAAACAAAAGCAAAACGATTGAAAACGCTGCAGCAGTTTAAGGCCAAAAAAATTCGTGTTCTTATAGCGACAGATATTGCATCACGTGGTCTTGATATTGAGCATTTACCGTATGTGATCAACTATGAGCTTCCTGCTATTGCCGAGGATTATGTTCACCGCGTGGGAAGAACAGGGCGTGCAGGGCGTGAGGGTGAAGCTATCACACTTATAGATATTTATGAAAAGTATGATATTAAAGATATCGAAAGACTTATCGGACAAAAAATTTTAAAAGATGTTGTTGAGGGTTTTGAACCTGATCCTACCATACGACGCAAAGATCAGGATGAGCTAAAACTTAAGTCAGAACATAAAAAAACTGAGAAAAAATTTATAAAGAAAAAAGAGGCTAAAAAAGTTACGGCAAAATCTTTAAAGGTTTCAAAAAAGAAGAGAAAAACAACAAAAAGAGATCCAAAATAGCTCACTCAGTAGTGTAGAGCAAGCCAGATGGTCTCAACTTTTGGCTTCGTCCAAGAGACCCTGTGTTTTACAAATGCGGGGATAGTAATATAATCCCCTTTACATAATCGTACATCGTTATCTTCAAAAGATATAACGGCTTCCCCTTCCAACAGCAACACCCATTCGCTGCGTTTTTGTTCATACCATCCTGTGGCGGGTGAAGTATGCCCATAGGATATGATACGCTCTAAGGTAAACTCGGAAGTATCTAAAATTTTTTGAAAAACCTCCTCTTTGAGGTCATCCGGAATATCTTTTAATATATTTGATCTTTTCATAAGAGCATTGTATCAAAGTTAGTTAAAGTAAGCACTCACATACCCTACCACACTTTTTGTGTCATTGCTTGCATCGGCGCTTGTTCTGTAGTCGAGTATATGTGAGTGCATTCCAAGCTCTTTTGCGCTTGTAAGCATGGCAGCTATGCCTATTTTCCCACACGCTTCACATCCATGATGAAGCGCTGCCGCATCTACTTTTTCAATCGCATCCAAACAGATGCCATCAAGTTTATTGGCATCCTCAAGGGAGTAAAAATGGCTCAGATCTGTACTGATGATTACACCCCATTGTTCATGTTTTAACACATAGGAGATGATCTTGGCAACGTCGTTTGGATCAACATCGGAGTAAACCAGTTCGAGGATTTCGGCTTGGGGCAGATAGTATTTTAAAAAGGGGAACTGCACTTCCGTAGAGTGCTCTGCATGAGCCTGCGGGATAGATGCAAGATCAAACTTTTTACTAAGCTCATCAAAAAGATCAGAAGCAGGCTCTATGCTTGAAAAAGGTGTTTCATATGCATCAAACTTGCACATACTTATACCGCTAAAAGCGATTTTGTGAGAAGGTCCTATCACTAAGAAGCTCTTCGTAGGTAGATTTTGCAAAACCCTGTATGCGATGTTGGCGGTATATCCTGAGTAGATATAGCCTGCATGGGGAACAATCACAGCCCTTGTTTTAGCTTGGTTTATCTCAAAGTTTTCTTCATATATTTTGTTGAAATATTCAAAATATCTCTCAAGTTCAACAGCCCTTGCCGGGTAAAATGTCCCGGCTACACTCATCTCTCGCTTCATTGCCATACTCCTACTATTTTTTCATTACATTTTTTACATCTGCCGTTATGCATACCCGTGATCTTTGCATGAAATCCTCGTCTGTTTATGAGCTCATTATTGCATTTTGGACAGTATGTTGCAGTATCTGTTTGTATATTGCCCAGATAAACATACTCTAAAGCATAACTTTTTGCTATCTCTTGTGCACGTAACATAGACTCAAGTGAAGTATGAGGAGTGTCTCGCATCTTATAATCAGGATGAAAAGCACTTAAGTGCCAAGGTATTTCTGTACCAAGTTCACTTGAGATAAACTCTGCCATCTGTGTTATCTCCTTTTGAGAGTCATTGATGCCGGGGATCAAAAGTGTAGTGATCTCAAGCCATATACCGCTTTTTGCAAAGCTTCTGAGTGATTCGAGTACACCGTCGAGATCTGTTTTAAGTACTTTTTTATAGTACTCATGTGAAAAACTTTTCAGGTCAATATTTGCAGCATCAAGCCAAGATTCCATGTCCTCAAGAACCTCTTGTGATTCAAATCCACTGGAAACAAAAACGTTTTTGATCCCTTTTTCTTGAGCGAGAATGCCGATATCTTTGGCATAAGGGTACCAAATGGTTGGCTCATTATATGTGTAACTGATACTTTGCGTTTGATGCTCAAGTGCAAGAGCAACAATATCTTCTGGCATATAGGTGATACTCTCATCAACCTCTGATGTTTGCGAAATAGTATAGTTTTGGCAAAAAGGGCACCTGAAATTACATCCGACAGTGCCAAGGGATAGTGATGAGGAGGAGGGCAGAAAATGGTACAGGGGCTTTTTCTCGATGGGGTCTATGTTGAGTGCGCTGGGATGAGCATAGGTTTTGTTAAAGAGCTTTCCTTCTTTGTTGTAATTTATGCCACAAATGCCATTTTTCCCCTCTTTGAGAGTGCAGTAATGTTTGCATAACAGGCAAACGATAGATTTTTCATCTTTATAACGGGAGTACTTCATCAAAATTCTCCTCTATAGCATCAACTTTATATCTGTAAATAGTTGGATGTTGTGTATAGATAGATTCATCTGCACCTGCTTTTATGCTTAGGTGGATTAAAAACTGCTCAGGCGTTGGTAGTTGCTCCCAGACCTGTGGTAAAAATGTTCCCTGATAAGGGCCGTGTTTGAGTATGAGGCCATCAATTTTTGGCTGAACTTTACGCACAAGGTCATCAAAATCATCATATCTGAGAAGTTCCGGTGTACTTAAAACGGAGACTTCCAAAGTAAGTTCCTGTAGTTCAGAAGCACTTAAGGGGGCAAAGCGTGGATCATGAAATGCGGCTGCGAGCGCATTTTGTACGATATCCTCGATGAGAGGTCTGTGCGCAACTATGGAGCCTATACAACCACGCAGCCGGTGTTGATGGTTGAGTGTTACAAAAGAGGCTCCCTCTTTGCCAAGATAGGGATACTCCTGTATAAGCCGCTCTTCGTCTATGTTGTGAACACTTTCAAAATGGCTCATAATGGCGGTTTTAGCAATTCGTAATAAGATTGGATCTAACATCTAAACCCTCCTTTATATCATGTGCTACTTCTTAGATTTTTTCGCACTCTTTTTAGATTTCTTTTTGGAATCTTTTGTTTTTTTTGCTTTGCTCTTTTTGCTCTTTTTTGAAGCAGGTACTTTCTCTTTGAGTTTCTTTTTATCCTCTTTCTTCTTTTTCTTTGTATCTTTCTTTTTTTCTTTCTTTTTCTCTTTTTTAGGCGCTTTGCTTTTTGATGCTTCTACAACAACTTTTTTCTTTTTTTTCTCTTCTTTTTTTTCTTTCTTTGCCATTTCTTATCCTTTATAATTGACTTAAAACCATTATATAACTTTTAAGTAAATAATGTCAATTTTATATAAGATTATTATATCTTATAATTATTATAGAAAATTATTAATTTACTTTTTATAAATACTATGTTAAATTTGTAAAATAACTTAGCCATGGTGAAGAAGAATATGAAAAAACTCAATTATGAACTCTTTAAATTTGTTTACCAGATGTATAGGATGTTACTCTTTTTTATGGTGGGTTTTACACTTTATGGTTTTGCCATACAAATATTTTAGGAGAAGATAGATGAATAAAGAGATAATTTTAGAAAAATACCCGGTGTATGTGCAAGAGATCGCAATCGATAAAACGCCATGCAACAATGTGAGTGAAGTGTTAGAGTATTTTAAACAAAAAATAGACGCTGATCCTGTAGCGACATTTATAGAAGTATTTGATCATTATGAACATACAAAATGTTTACAAGGGGGTGTGATCAACCCTGATATCCTTGATGCTAAAAACATAGTTTTTTGTTTTGGTGAGAAACTTCCAGATCCCCGTATGCTTGCTGTGCGTCCTAGAAGCATAGGTGTTGCACAAATGAAAGAGGTGTTTGTGGTGAGTTTTTTAGAAGCACCTGTTCCCCACGTTAACGAGAAAATGCAAAAGTGGGTCGATGAGCTAGTCTAAGCAGAAGTTTAATGGTTGGGGTGGCGTTGTGTGAAGTCAGTGTCGTAAATATAGCGACTGATGATCTCTATGGTGCTCAGATCAAATCCAAGTTCAGGCATAAGTCCGTGTTTTTTGATGGCGTCATGCATGATAGAGGTCTCTTTTTTTGGAGAGACTACCCACTGTGACATATAAAAAATAAAATCTTCTTTTGTTTTAAAAGCATCCATATAGCGTTTTTTAAAGGTAACAACAGCCGGAGCTGAGAGCGTTTTTTGCTCATGATGACAAGTGGTGCAGTTACCGTGAAACAAAAGAGCTGCATAGGGGTCCTGTGCATAAAGAGTGCTTAGGGTTATGAGAAGAAAAAGAGCTTTATTCATGGTGTGAGGTTTTACTTTTGCTCTTGCTCTTTTTTTGGTTTAATAGCTTTAATGGAGATCTTTTTACCCTTTCTGCGTTTGCTGGATACTTTCTCGCTCTCACTTTTAGGTGTTCCGTCATAACGATGGTTGCGTTCACCACTTTTTGCAGAAAAGATAGCTTTACCGTTTTTGTCTTTACCCAAATATTTAGAAGCAGGCTTTTTCTTTTTCAAACTCTTCTGAGATGATTTGTGTGAGACCTCTTTTGTGCTCTCAAACCCTTCAACCTGTTCTTGTTTGAGAGCTCTTTTAAGAAGTGTCTCTATGGGATAGAGTTTTTTATGTTCAGTTTCAGCAAGCAAGATGAGAGCTTTGTCTGTATGGGTGATTCTTTGCAGATAACTTTCTGCAGAGTCCGGAAGATCATAACTTATAAGAAGCTCACACTGAAGATCCTCAGAGCTTTGAAGTTCTTCATCGTTGTAAAGAGATATGTTGTGCTGTGAAAGAAGTTCTTTTAGCTCCTTGGTGTCGTTTGCAATGACATAAATAGTTTGCGTTGGGTTTTGCTTGATTATATGCTGTAAAAGAGCTGTTTTGGCATCATCTTTACATGGATGTACTATATGGTTGTGGCGTTTGAGCCCGGAGGTATTTGATGACATTAGAAGTCCTTCATTGCACGCAATTTTTGTTGGAATTATAGCGTAGATTATCTAAAAGCGTATTGGTAGTTTTTTAGATATAATTTCGTTAATAAAAAATAGTAGGAAAAATTTATGATATTTACAAATACTCAATCTTCTCACTTCCCCCAAGAGTTTGAAGAACTTCTTCAAAGAGGAAAAATGGATATAGCTCAGGTGAGTTCTATCGTGGGGAATATCATTGATGAAATTAAAACACATAAGAACGAGGCTTTAAAAAAACATATTGCCAAGTTTGATAACTGGACACCGCAAAGTGATGAAGATCTGAAAATATCTACAGAGTCTATGGAAGAAGCCTATGCTGTGCTTGAGCCAAAACTCAAAAGCGCACTTCACTTGGCATATGACAGAATAAAAACCTATCATGAGAAACAAAAACCAAAATCCTGGTTTGATGATGAAGCAAATGGAACTATACTCGGTCAAAGAGTCACACCTGTTGAGAGTGCGGGTCTATACATCCCCGGTGGTAAAGCGGCATACCCCTCTTCACTTTTGATGAATGTCATTCCTGCTCAGGTCGCAGGTGTTGAGAAGATCATTGTATGCACACCAACTCCAGATAATGAACCAAATTCCCTTTTACTTGCAGCCTGCCATTTGTGTGGTGTGCGTGAGGTGTATAAGGTTGGTGGAGCTTCAGCTATTGCGGCACTGGCTTATGGTACTGAAAATATTGCAAAAGTCGATGTGATAACAGGACCGGGGAATATTTTTGTAGCAACTGCCAAAAAGATGGTTTTTGGTGATGTTAATATTGATATGATCGCAGGTCCTAGTGAGATAGGTATATTGGCGGATGAGAGTGCCAATGCAAACCACCTTGCTATCGATCTTTTATCTCAAGCTGAACATGATGAGATGGCAAGCTCCATACTTATCACTCCATCTCAGAAGCTCGCCGATGAGGTGAAAGTTGAAATTGAGGCATGGCTTTTAAAACTGCCTCGTCAAGAGATAGCGAGAAAGTCCATAGAGGAACGTGGAGCTATTATTGTAACTTCTGATATGCAAGAGGCGATCTCTTTGATGAACAAGATCGCTCCGGAACACCTTGAGATCGCGACACTCTCTCCGTTTGAACTCTTGCCGCTTATCAAACATGCTGGAGCGATCTTTTTGGGGCATAATACTCCAGAAGCGATAGGTGATTATGTGGCAGGACCAAACCACACACTTCCAACCGGGGGAACTGCAAAGTTTTACTCACCGCTTGGTGTTGAAAATTTTATGAAAAAGACATCGATCATCTCATTTTCACACAAGGCGATCAATGAAATAGGTGAAGAGTGTGCTTTAATAGCACATACAGAAGGGCTGAGTGCACACGAACAATCGGTCAGAGTTAGACTAAAAAAGTAGTTTGATTTTATAAGAAAAAACTATAAACATACGATGTAGAATATTTCTTAGTAATTTTCACTAAGGAGTTTCTATGTTACATCCTCCCATTGCACACTTTGCAATTTCACTTCCCATCATATCTCTTATCATCGGTTTGGCGTATCTTTACAAGCCGAGTGAACTTATGTCAAAGATATCTACCCGTTTTATGCTTTTTGCGGCCATATTTATTATTGCTGCGTATTTTAGCGGCAAAGAAGATGGCTCAGAAGTTTTTTCTTTGATCTCAAGTGAGGGTCAAGAACTTCTAAAGACCCATAAAGATTTTGCCCTCTATCTTCTTATAGGAATGGTTCTGGCAACCGCACTTAAAATGTTTGGTTGCATTAAAAGTGTTTTTAAAGCTGAAGTTGCCGCAGTAGTATTGGTGGCGTTGGTTGCCGGTGGTGTTTTATATCAGGGAAAAATGGGTGGTGAACTCACTTTTACCTATGGAGCACATGTGAAGGACCATTCAGACGGTATGGACTGCCTGGATGATCCGGAATTTTTTCTGGATGAATAAAGTTTATTAATATAAACTGAAAATATCTGATTAGATTGTATTTGTGGTAATGAAAAAAGATTAAAAATTATTTGTAATTTACCTTTTCAAAATTACCCATTTATAAAAAAACTATCAAATATTTATCACTTTGATAGAAAGAATTTAGGTTTACTTAGATAGTATTTTTGTAGATAAGGGCTTTATATTTAGAAGTATAAGAGCTCTTTTTAAACAGATTTGTTGTCGTTATAAAACTAAACTTGCCGCAAAATGAGGCTAAAGGAGAATATATGCAATTAGGTTTCCTGGTTGATTTACACCTGTGCATGGGTTGTAAAGGATGTGAAATCGCATGTAAGGTGGAAAATGAAGTTCCGCTGAGTACATGGAGACTTCGTGTTAAGTATGTAGATGTGGGAACGTTCCCAGAAACAAAAAGAACTTTTACTCCACTGAGATGTAACCACTGTGAAAATGCCCCTTGTGAGAGAATCTGTCCGGTAAGTGCTTTGCACTATCTTGATAATGGAATTGTAAACATAGATAAAGAGCGTTGTATTGGTTGTGCAGGTTGTGTTATGGCATGTCCATATGGTGCTATTTATATAGACCCTCAGACACAAACAGCAGATAAGTGTACATACTGTGCGCATCGCGTTGCTTCTTCTATGATGCCGGCGTGTGTTGTTGCTTGTCCCGTACAGGCAAATATTTTTGGTGATCTTGATGATCCAACTTCAAATATATCCAAATATATTCAAAGCAACCAAGGTAACGTTCAAGTACGTAAGCCGGAGAAAGGTACAAACCCTCATCATTATTATGTCGGTGGTGGCAATGTAACCCTTAATCCTCTTGCTTCACAGAGAATTGAAGGGCATTCACTCTTTAACAAGATAACAACACTTCCGGTAGGAGGACACCACTAATGGCAGCACATGAGATTTTAGCAGCTACAAATGCTGTGGTAACTTTAGATGTAGCGCTTCCGGGTACAGTTTGGCCTTGGTTGGTTACAGTGAACATGTGGGCAAAAAGTATAGGTACGGGTGTGATTTTTATGCTCTTTATGCTTTTAAAGCGTTATCCTGATCAGGTGGGTAAACTAAGGTTTCCTACAATAGTGGCATCGATCATATTTATACATATATTTTTGCTCTTTACATTGGCAGATCTACATCAGCCCCTTAGAATGTGGCATATATTTTTCTACCCACATATAACTTCTGCTATTACAGTGGGTGCATGGATGGCTACGGCATTTGTCGGTTTGTTGTTTTTGCTTGCATTTTTGTCTTTTGTCAAAAAAGACAATGCGGCATTTGACAAAATACTACCATGGGTGGTTGCACTTGCGATCCCTGTAACACTCTATACTGCAGGGTTGATGTCTCAGTGTACAGCACGTGAACTCTGGCAGATGCCGACAGAATCAGCACAAATGATTTTTGCTGCATTGTTATCCGGTTCTGCATTCATGCTACTTCTTGGTGGAGGAAAACTGAACTGGGATGCACAAAAATCTTTAGCAAATATCTTAGCTCTAAGTGCATTTATGTCCTTTGTACTTTATATGTCAGAGTATATATTTGGTCCAATGAAAGCAGAAGAGGTTGCTGCCGTGTTGGAATACATTAAAGGTGACGGTCCTTACACATCAATGTTCTGGATTGGACAATGGGTTGCGTACTTACTGCCAATGCTTCTGATCGTTATAAGTAGAGTAAGTAAAAGTGAATCTATTTTAAAGCTTGCAGCTATATTGGCGCTGGCAGGTCTGTGGGTTGTGAAGCATGTATGGCTTATGATTCCACAATTATTACCAATGAGTTAGGGAGAAAATATTAATGTATTTACAAAGTAGAAGAACATTTTTAAAAGGTGCTGCATTTAGTGTTGCAGGTGCTGCGATCGCAAAAGGTGTTTTTACAACCGATGCACTGGCAGAATCTGTAAATAATTCTAAGTTTACAAACACTCCGGACTCATTGTCATTTTACCCTCCAATGGAGGAGTGGTCGGATTTTAAAGAGTTAGATGGAAATGACTGGAAACGTGGGGGTATTGAGCGTCACGGTGTAAGAAGTGAAGAGAATCCTGATGGTATAGAGGTCAATGACTATATGATCGTACCGACTGCTTGTTCAAACTGTGAAGCTTCATGTGGTTTGACAGCTTGGATCGACAAAAAAACATTTACAGTTAAAAAATATATGGGTAATCCGCTTCATCCAGGATCTCGTGGGCGTAACTGTGCAAAAGGGTATGCAACACAATCACAGATGTACGATCCTGATCGTATAGCATTCCCACTCAAGCGTGCCCCTGGTTCTGCGCGTGGTGAAGGGAAGTGGATCCGTACAACATGGGATGAGGCGATGAGCACTATCGGTAAGAAGATGGGTGATACATTGGCAAAGGGTGATGAGCTTTCCAAAAAGACTGTAATGTTCCATGTCGGTCGTCCAAATGAGAACGGTTTTACAGGAAAAGTTTGGCATACACTTGGTTGTGATGCATTCAATTCACATACAAATATTTGTTCCTCAGGTGGTCGTACACCAACTATCCAATGGGCAAATGATGACAGAACATCACCGGACTGGGCAAATGCGAAACTGATCTTTTTAAACTCATCTCACGCTGCTGATGCGGGTCATTACTTCCAACAGTCAGCTTCATTTATTGCAGATGCAAGAGCTAAGGGAGCAAAACTTGTTGTTATGGATCCGAGGATGTCTAACTCCGCGGGTATGGCTGATCTTTGGATCGCTTCTTGGCCGGGTACTGAACCGTTGATCTATCTTTATTTGACACAAAGAATTTTAAATGAAGGCAAAGTCAACCGTGCCTTTGTTAAAAAATGGATGAACTGGGAAGTGTTTTTAGATAACAAAGCGTACTTGGAGTATATGGTGGAAAAAGGGTATATCTCTCAAGTTCCAACGAAAAATGATTTTGATGCATTTTTAGATACTATCAAAGAGCTATATACACCATATACACTCGAGCATGTCTCAAAAGAGACACGTGTACCTGCCTATAAGCTTGAAGAGCTGTACGATATGTTCATTTGGGCAGGGACTTCCATATCGTCGTATTTTTGGCGTGCTACTGCAGCGGGTAACCGTGGTGGCTGGATGAGTGGCAGAACAGGATACTTGCCAATAGCTCTTCGTGGAGCCATTGGGCCAGAGGGTGGTACATTTTTCCACCATTGGCATGTTATTTCCGTCGCCGGTAAAGGTGGAAGTGCGACAGTCGGTCAAGGTAAACGGGGTGTGAATATTCCTAAAGTCGATGTATATAATGAACTTACATGGCCGCCGGAGTGGCCACTCTCTACATATGAGATGTCCTATTTGTTACCACACCTTTTAAGTGATACACAATGGCAGAAAAAATGGCAGGACAAAGGGCTGAATGTTCCTACAAAACTTTCTGTTTGGATCCCTCGTATGTACAACCCGGTTTGGATCAATCCGGATGGTTTCAGATGGATAGAGACTATTAAAGATGAGTCTAAAATGGAACTAACTTTTAACTTGTCTCCAACATGGTCGGAGACAAACTGGTATGTTGATTATATTTTACCTGTTGGTCTTGCAGGTGAGCGACATGACCAGCATTCAGAAGCTACTATGCCTGCTCGTTGGACATCATTTCGTCAGCCTGTTATGCGTGTAGCTCTTGAAAAAGCGGGATGGAAACCAAACAATCCAAATCGTGCCACGCTCGAAGCGCATATAAAAGCCGGTCTTGGTGAAGTGTGGGAAGAGAATGAATTTTGGTTTGATATGTGTGTCAACTATATTGATCCTAGCGGTAAGCTTGGTGTGAAAAAAATGTGGGAATCAAAAAAGAATCCCGGAACGCCTGTTACCATTGCTGAGTGGTATGATGCAGCCTTTGGTGATAACCTGCCAAATCTTAAAGCTACAGCGACTTCTGATGCTCGCTATAAAGATAAAGAGTATCCGGTTTATGAGTATATGAGAGATCATGGCGCATGGCTTGAGGAGAATAAGATCTATTCCCCTCAAGAGCGTGAGGTGAAAGATGATGGTGAGAATTATATTTCACACGGTCATAAATACAACAAAGAACATGTAGAGATTGATGAGAGAACGGGTGTTATGTCTGTTGAGCATCATGGCAAGAAAAAATCTATTGGTATTGAGATAGATGGCAAGAAGATGGAGGGTTTTGCAACTTTAGACAAAAAACTCGATTTCTTCTGTGAATGGCTTGCAGATGATTGGAAATGGCCGGAGTATGCAATACCTTTTTACCCTCGTAATGAGCAGGAGAAAAAAGAGATGCCGCATATTGTTTCACATGTGGATCATACTTATATGACGGAGAAGAACGCTTATGCCTTAAATACGGTCTTTAGACTTCCGTATAACATTCATACCCGTTCAGCCAACTCTAAACATCTTATGGAAATTTCACAAAACCATGATCCTATCTGGATATCAACTCCGGATGCAGCGCGTCAAGGTTTTAAACGTGGAGATGCGATTCGTGTAAGAATAGTCGATAGTGTTACAGGTTTAGAGTCTGGTTATTTTGTCGCTATGGCAGTGCCGACAGAGGGGATACTCCCGGGAACACTTGCCTGTTCACACCATGGAGGCAGATGGAAACTTGTAAACTCTGTGAGTATCCCTAATGGAGTAGCAGATGGCAAGGTTGACCCTCAACCGATCAAACGTAACATGGATGATCCTAAATTTTTGGCTGCTTCTGTAAAAGATGCAGGTTCAACTGCCGGACAGATCAAAATAGAGGATTATGACGGTACAAGTGGCATTAACAGTTTTGGTGTTCCTACTGCAGAGTTGCAAATGGATGGTAAAGAGGGTAAACTTAAATATACTGAAGGTATTCACCCTTTCCATACAAAACGTTTTGCAGACTACAACCGTGACTCCGGAAATATTTGGTGGGATGGCTTAAGCGGCTCATGGCAAAATGCTGTTGCAGCGGCTCACCCTGATCCAATTTCGGGTATGCACTGTTGGCACCAAAAAGTTATTTTAGAACCTTCTCAAAAGGGTGATAAGATAGGTGATATCTATGTAAATTATGAGAATAACTTCAAAATTTACCAAGGTTGGAGAGATGAGTTGACGCGTCCTCTTAACAAAAACGATAAACTTCGTCGTCCACAACATATCAAACGTCCTTGGGTTCCACTCTCAGACAAAGCATATGCTGTAAACATCACATAATTATACTGACGCACTATCTCTGCGTCAGTATTTTAGATACCTGCAAGCCACATTCTTAAGTACAAACCAAAAGTACTTGTGTAACCAACCTCACTAAAAGCAACTTCCCCATTTTTATCATATATGAAAGTTGTCGGAAAGACTTCAATATTGTACTCTCTTGCAAAAAAAGCTTCTGTATCATTGATCACATGGAATGTAAGTTTGTTTTCCTGCATATACTTTTGTATATCTTCATTACTTCCGGATTTTACAACTATAGTGATCACTTCAAAACTCTCAGAGATCTTCTGTATATTGGCAGCTTCCAAGTTGCAGGTGGGACACCATGTTGCCCAGAAGTGTACAAGCAAAGGCTTCTGCTTTTTATACTGATACTTTGTACCGTCTATAAGTGTTAGATTGAGAGGTTGAAATTTCTTTTCCGGAAGGTCTATGCTTTTGTAAAAGCTTACAGCATTGGCAAAGAGAGTCATAACGACAACAAAGAGAATGATCTCTTTGAGATAATATTTTATTTTTGAGTACATCAGTGTTCCATTTGTAAGAAGTTGTGTGTAATTATAGTGATAATTAACAATAATGTAATTATTAATAGATAAAATCTCATAAATAAGAGAAGGAAGAATGATGTTAAAAGTTTATCTGGCAGTGATTATAGGGTTATTGTTAGTTGGATGTGGGCCTGAGAAAGAGCCTCATGTCTCTTCAAAAATGTTTCAATCAGTGAGTGAAAATGAGGCAGTGCTTGTACAAGATACTAAGAACAAACGCTATTGTGCAAGATGTGGTATGGATCTTGTGAAATTTTATAAAACAAGTCATAGTGCAACACACAAGGACAAAAAGTATCAGTATTGTTCTATACACTGTTTAGAGGATCACCTGGGTGAGGGGGTGACACTTAAAAACCCTAAAGTAGTTGATGTTGATTCTCTAAAGTTTATAGATACATCAAAAGCTTTTTATGTTGTCGGAAGTAAAAAACCGGGGACAATGAGCCGTATCAGCAAGTATGCATTTGCAGATAAAAAGATGGCTGAAAAATTTCAGAAACTTTATGGTGGAGAGATTATGGACTTTAACCATGCTCTTGCAATTGCACGAAAAGATTTTAGATAAATGTAAATTGAGCTACAATTGGTAATACTCAAGAAGGAGATTACCATGCAAGAAACTAAGAAGCAAGAAACAAAAGTTTATCTCATAGGTAGTGGAATAGCAGCGTTGGCTGCTGCATTTTATCTTGAAAAAGATGCAAAAATACCCGGAGAGAATATTTATATTTTAGAAAAAGACAATCTCCCCGGTGGTGCGTGTGACGGTACAGGCAATGAGGATGAAGGTTTTTTGATCCGTGGTGGACGTATGCATGAGAAGCATTATGTCTGCTACTGGAGTTTACTCTCTCATATCCCCTCTTTGGAAGATCCCAACATCTCTGTACGTGATGAATCTTTTGCTTTTAATGAAAAGTATGTCTCAAATGCCAAAGCTCGCCTTTTAAAAGAGGGGAAGATTCTTGATGTTTCATCTTACGAACTCTCTTTCAAACAACAAACTGATTTGGTAAAGCTTACGTTTGTACCGGAGAGCACACTTTCAAATAAGCGCATCGAGGATTGGTTCGATCAAGATTTTTTCGATACGAAGTTTTGGTATATCTGGACAACGATGTTTGCTTTTCAGAAGTGGAGTTCTCTTGCTGAGATGAGACGCTATATGAAGCGTTTTATCCATTTAGTAGATGGACTTCACAGACTCGGAGGTGTTTTGCGTACCAAATACAATCAGTATGATTCTGTCATAAGACCGCTCAAGCATTATCTTCAGGCTAAAGGTGTGCATTTTGAAATGGGAGTGGAGGTCGTTGATATAGATTTTAACTTATCTGCAAATAAGCATACTGCTCAAGTGCTCCATCTTGCAAATAAAGATGAGATAGTTTTAAGTGATAATGATTATGTATTTATTACCAATGGCTCTATCACTGATAGTACAGATGTTGGAAGTTGGCACAGGGCTGCAAAACTTAAAGGTTTACAGGAGTCAGCTTCTTGGAAGTTGTGGAAAAAACTTGCAAAAAAACATGAAATTTTTGGCAATCCTGATCCTTTTTGTGATGATATAGATCTGCAAAAATGGTATTCATTTACGGTAACACTTAAAGATACGACATTTCATGATTATATGCAAGAGTTTAGTGGTAATGTTGATGGAACGGGAGGGCTTGTGACTTTAAGTGATTCAAACTGGCTCATGTCTATAGTTATCGCTCATCAACCACATTTTCCAAATCAGCCTGATGATGTTAAAATCTTTTGGGGCTATGGACTTTATCCCGATCGCAAAGGAAACTATGTAGATAAAACAATGGCAGAGTGCAGTGGAGAGGAGATTGTGGAGGAGTTGTTTGCTCATTTGAGAGTCCAAAAGCTGATGCAACCTGTTTTAGCAGCACAAAAGATTAACTGTCTTCCTGTTTCGATGCCATTTATAGACTCTTTGTTTATGCCAAGAAAAAAAGGGGACAGACCTGATGTTATACCAAAAGGTGCAACGAACTTTGCTTTTTTAGGTCAATTTGCTGAAGTTGAGAACGATTGTGTGTTTACTGTAGAGTACTCTGTAAGAACTGCTCAAATGGCAGTATATGGGTTGTTTGAAACAGATAAGAAGGTACTTCCCGTTTATGATTCTATCCATAATCCAAAATATATAATCGCGGCTATGAAAGCTTTTAGCAGATAAGATAAGGTTATAAATAAAAAAAGCCCCATACCCCTTTACAAAGGGTACAGGGCTTACAAAGATGAGCTAGATACCTATTCGATCTCTGCATCGATAACGTCGTCGTCATCTTTTTTCTTTTTAGTGTCAGCTGCTGCAGCCTCACCGCCTTGCTCTTGTTTGTACATCTGCTCTGCCATTTTATGACTAGCTTCTGTAAGTGCTTTGACTTTCTCTTCAATCTGCTCTTTTGTTGCAGCCTCATCTTTGAGAACCTCTTTAAGATCATTGATAGCTGCTTCAATTTTAGCTTTTTCGTCAGCTTCAATTTTATCACCCATTTCAGTTAAAGATTTTTCAGTTTGAGCTATAAGAGCATCAGCCTGGTTTTTAAGCTCAACTAACTCTTTTCTTTTTGCATCTTCAGCTTTATGAGCTTCTGCATCTTGAACCATTTTTTCGATCTCTTCTTCACTGAGTCCGGAAGTTCCTGTGATCGTAATTTTTTGCTCTTTACCTGTACCTTTATCCATCGCACTAACAGTCAAGATACCATTTGCATCGATATCGAATGTCACCTCAATTTGAGGAACACCGCGCGGTGCAGCAGGGATATCAGTCAATTCAAACAGACCTAAAGACTTGTTATCTTTAGCAAACTCTCTCTCCCCTTGAACAACAGAGATAGAAACAGCCGGTTGGTTGTCCTCCGCCGTAGAGAAGATTTGAGATTTTTTTACAGGAATCGTTGTACCTTTTTCGATGATCTTTGTTGCAACACCACCTAAAGTTTCAATACCAAGAGATAACGGAGTTACATCAAGTAAAAGAACATCTTTTACATCTCCACGTAAAACACCACCTTGGATAGCAGCACCGGCTGCAACAACTTCATCAGGATTTACACCTTTATTAAGATCTTTGCCTCCAAAGAAGTTAGAAACTTTCTCTTGTACTAGTGGAACACGAGTAGATCCACCAACCATGATGATCTCTTTGATCTCATTGTTATCAAGGTCAGCATCTTTCATAGCTACTTTGATATGCTCAATAGTCTCATCAACAAGCTCATCGATCATACCCTCAAATTTTGCACGAGTCAGTTTTACAACCAAGTGTTGTGGTCCCGCTTCTGTCATAGTGATAAACGGTAAGTTGATCTCAGTTTCAGTTGAACTTGAAAGCTCTTTTTTCGCATTTTCAGCAGCGTCTTTGAGACGTTGAAGAGCCATTTTGTCATTTTTAAGATCAATACCGTGTGTTGATTTGAACTCATCATTTAAGAAGTCAACAATTTTGTTGTCAAAATCATCACCACCTAAAAAAGCGTTACCATCAGTACTTAGTACCTCAAAAGTACCATCAGAGATCTCTAGTGTTGTAACGTCAAACGTACCACCACCAAGGTCATAAACAAGTACATTTTCTTCACTCTTAGAATCAAGTCCGTATGCCAATGCAGAAGCAGTCGGCTCGTTGATGATACGAAGAACATTAAGACCCGCGATCGTACCGGCATCTTTTGTTGCTTTTCTTTGTGCATCATTGAAGTATGCAGGAACCGTAATAACAGCGTCAGTTACACTACTTCCAAGATAACTCTCAGCATCCTCTTTTAGTTTTGTAAGGATCTTTGCAGAGATCTCTTGAGGTGTGTAGATTTTACCTGCAACATCAACCGCAGCCATACCATCCTTGTCAACAATGTTGTATGTTACTTTATCATGAGCCTCTTTTGCTTTTTCCTCATTCATCATAAGACCCATAATTCTCTTGATAGAAGAGATCGTTTTTTCAGGGTTTGTGATCGCTTGACGTTTTGCAGGATCACCTACTAGAACCTCACCCTTATCTGTAAATGCTACAACTGAAGGCGTTGTGTTTTTACCCTCTGCATTTGGGATTACTTTTGCTTCACCACCTTCGTAAACCGCCACACATGAATTTGTTGTTCCTAAATCTATACCAATAACTTTGCTCATTTTTTCTTCCTTAATGTAAATTTTTTATATTATTTTTTAAAACAGTGAAAGTATATACTGTTTTAGAATTTATTTGTGCCCCTTAGGTAGCACGCCTTTGTTAGTTTGCTACAACTACCATTGCTTCACGTAACGGTCTCTCTTTGTACTTGTATCCGGTTTGAAAAGTTTGGACGATCTGCCCACTCTCAACTTCATCGCTGTCAACACTCTGAACCGCATTGTGAATATTTGGATCAAACGCTTCATCATGAGGAACCATTTGTACTCCGTGTTTCTCCAAAGCCGTAGTAAACTGCTTAAGTGTCAACTCGATGCCCTCTTTGAGCTTTTCAATAAGCTCCGCAGGCTCAGCATCACTTTGCGCAGAGTTCATAGCAGCTTGAAGTGAATCCATAACAGGGATCATATCTCTTGCAAATTTTTCATTTGCATACTCTACCGCTGTATATTTTTCACGTTCGAGTCTTTTTTTGATATTGTCAAAATCAGCATGAACACGCGCATACTTATCTTTTAGTTGTGCTAACTCTGTTTGTAAAAGGTTAAATTCATTTTCAACAGCTTCTGCTTCCGCTTCCGCCTCATCAGAGTTAAGCTCTTTTACTTCTGTATTTTCTTCTTCATTTTGAAGATTTTCATTGTTTAATTCTTCTTTAGACATAATAGTTTGTAAACTCCTTTTTTCAAAAAGATAACACTATTATACATATTGAGTGTAACAATGTCAAGTGTCTATTGCATATTTTAGGTTAGATAAGTTGAGTCAAACTATATCAAGTATGTTTGTTTCCCAAAATATTGAGCTTTCAAGGCGCTTTCTCTATTAAAAAACAATTTAATGAAAATTGCAGTACCATTATAAATACAAAAAAATTGGAGCATTGATGAAATTTTTAGCTTGGTTTGTAGGTGTTTTAGCAGTGATTGTTGTAGGGATATACACTCTCTTATTTACCTCTTTTGGAAACAAACTTTTAAAACCTGTGATAGAGTCTGAGATCCAAAGACAAACTCTGCTTGCATCAAAACTTGAAGTTTTTAACCTAAGTATGAGTGACTTTGAGATTATTTTGGATCTTAATGCAAATAACATCATCATAGTAAAAGGAAACTACTCTTTATTCTCTCAATCCTTTAACATAGCATACAGAGTAAAACTTGATGAGCTCCATACTCTGCAAACGCTTACATCGGCACATCTTCAAGGTGCTTTTTTTACAGAGGGGAAAGTTGTCGGGGATATGAAGTTTTTAGAAGTTGACGGCACAAGTGATCTGGCAAAAAGTGAAACACTCTACCATGTTGAAGTGAAAGATTTTACTCCAACCTCGATCATTGCAAAGGTGGAAGGTGCTTCTTTATCTTCTTTGCTTTATATGGCTTCACAAAAACAGTATGCAAGTGCGGATATAGATCTGGAGATTAACTTTAAGAGTATCAAGCAACATGCTTTAGACGGTGATGTGAAACTTTTGAGTAAAAATGGCAAGATAGATACGCATGTTATGAAGCAGGATTTTAATATTACACTTCCAAAAACTTTGTTTAACATCAATTTTGATGCACAACTCAAAGGTGATGATGTAGCATACACTTCCAAGCTTGTATCAAACCTCGC
The DNA here is from genome assembly GCA_026996295.1 of Sulfurimonas sp. GTDB lineage: Bacteria > Campylobacterota > Campylobacteria > Campylobacterales > Sulfurimonadaceae > Sulfurimonas. Next base: position 6,996 of record JALWLL010000067.1, on the reverse strand, counting down.
CAAAGTTTCTTCAACCGGTACGCTTACTCCAACGCCACTGAAGATGGATATGAGTTATAAGGTCAACATGAAAGAGCTGGCACTTCTTAAACCGATGATCGGTGCAGATATCCGAGGTCGTTTTAGTATGAGTGGCGATGTGAAAGGCTCCAAAGAAAAACTTAGAGTGAGTGGAGTAAGTGATGTTGGAGCATCTGATACCTCTTTTACACTCACACTCAAAGAGTTTATACCAAAATCGCTTCACGCAAAGGTAAAAGATCTTCATCTGCAAAAAGTTCTTTATATGTTAAAACAGCCTCACTATAGTGATGGTCTGTTTTCTATGCAAGCAGATATCAATGATTTAAGCACTGCAAGTTTAGACGGCGTTGTAAAGACTACTATCCGCGAAGGTGTTTTAGATAATGTTTACCTGAGTAAAGCTTATGAGTTTGAGAGTCTTATGCCCAAGACCAAATATAAGCTAGAGAGCGTAAGTACACTAGATGGCTCTGAGGTGAAAACAAAACTCACCCTCGATTCGACACTTGCGAAGCTAGATATAAAGGAGGCTGTGTTTGATATTGGTGATGCTTCACTCAGAAGTGATTATAAAGTGAATGTTGCAAGTTTGAACAAACTCTTTTTTATCACTCAAAGAAAGCTGCGAGGCGGCATAGAAGTGGAGGGTGAGGTGAAAAAAGCAAAAGATTTGGATCTCACTATCTTCTCCCATATAGCAGGGGGAAAAATAGATGCCAAGCTTCATAATGATGATTTTGTGGTAAATATGAAATCCTTACAAACTTTGGATATTTTGCATATCTTGATCTATCCGGAGATATTTCGCTCAAAACTTGATGGTACACTCACTTATAATCTTGCAGATGCAAAGGGTGATGTCAAAGCCAAGCTTTTTGATGGAAGCTTCCAAAAAAATGAGATGCTTCATTTGGTCAAAAAATATACAAAAGTTGATCTGTATGTAGAGAAGTTCAGCGGTGATCTTCATGCAAAGATCAACAAAGAGAAAATTGTCGCTTCACTTGATCTAAAGTCTAACAAGTCAGCCATCAAGAGTACAAATACAAAGCTCAATACCTTGACAAAAAAGATAGATTCAAAACTAACTATCGTAGCCAATACCTATCCTCTTACTATAGGTTTGAAGGGAGCTGTTTCCTCTCCAAAAATATCGGTAGATGCAAAAGAGCTTATAAAGTCAAAAACGGGTAAAGCAATAGAAAAAGAGCTTGGAAAACTTTTTAAAGGTTTATTTTAAAGAAGCATCGGCCAAGGTTAAACAACATAAAACCTCTTTATCATTTTTTTGCATAACTCTGAGGGCTTCGTTGAGTGTTGAGCCCGTTGTGATGATATCATCAACTAAGATAAGTGCACTTTCATGAAAGTTTTTGAGTGCAAATTCTCTTGGATTTTTTGCTCGAAAATCTTTGCTTCTGCCGGAATATGACACTTTGTTTTTTGCTCGCAGTGTGTTATATCGCGGAGTTATGCTTTTTGTTTGCAGATGCTTGGTGAGTATTGCTGTATGTGAGTAGCCATGCTCAGCAGTATCATCGATGGGTATGGCAGCAATGTGTTCTTGATAGTTGAAATTTTTGGCAAATATTTCAAAAGAGTTTTTCGCAAGAATAGTATATATGTAATAACCAAGATCAGTATGTTTTGTATGTAAGAGTTTTTTTATATCTTTATATTTGTAAAAAGAGATCACTTCCACATTATGTAAAAGTGTACGTTTGTAGATGCTCGGCTGTAAAAAAAGTTCTTGACACGATTTGCAAATGTGTGAAAAAGAGAAGTTTTCACACATAAGACACTTCAAATTAGTCCATTTTCAAAACCGACATAAAGGCTTCTTGTGGAAGTTGCACTTTTCCTATCGACTTCATACGTTTTTTACCGGCTTTTTGTTTTTCCAAAAGTTTACGCTTACGGGTAATATCACCGCCGTAACATTTTGCAGTAACATTTTTGCCCATACTCTTAACGGTTTCACGAGCAATGACTTGATTACCAAGAGATGCCTGAACAGCTACCTCAAAAAGTTGACGAGGAATAAGCTCTTTCATATTTTTAACAAGTACACGACCGCGTTGCACAGCAGAGGTGCGAGGAACAATAATACTCAGCGCATCAACAACTTCCCCCGCCACTTTTACATCAAGTTTCACAAGATCACCCGCTTTAAACTCACTTGGTTCATAGTCAAAGGAAGCATACCCTTTTGAGATAGACTTGAGTGTATCGTAAAAATCTACCACGATCTCATTCATCGGAAGTGAGTACTCAAGCATGACTCTCTCTTCGTTAAGGTAAGTCATCTTATCTTGAACACCACGCTTGTTAATAAGAAGGGTCATGATATTTCCAAGGTATTCACTTGGTGTGATCACCGTCGCTTTCACATAAGGCTCTTCGATACGGTCAATCTTTTGAACTTCCGGAAGTTCAGAGGGGTTCTGCACTTTTACAAGTGTTCCATCCGTCAAATACACATGATAGATAACTGATGGAGCCGTAGCGATAAGATCAAGAGCAAATTCACGCTCAAGTCTCTCTTTGATCACTTCCATATGTAACATGCCAAGAAAACCAACACGGAAGCCAAAACCGAGGGCTATGGAGGTTTCCGGTTCATAAGAGAGGGAAGAATCATTGAGCTTGAGCTTATCAAGTGCATCACGCAGATCTTCAAACTTGTCGGTATCTATGGGATACAGACCTGCAAATACGAAAGGTTTTGCAGGTTCATAATCACCAACAGGTTCAGAAGTTGGGTTTTTAGCATCCGTGATGGTGTCACCGACATTGACAACACTTACCTCTTTAAGTCCAAGAACGACTATACCGATCTCACCTGCTTTTATGGAATCGGTTTTGAGTTTTTTCAGAGGGTGAGGGTACATCAGATCTAGCACTTGATGTTCTTCTGAGTTGCTCATAAGTTTGACTGTTTGATTTTTCTTGATCTCACCGTCAAATACACGAACCAAAGCGAGTGCTCCAAGATACTGATCGAACCAGCTGTCATAGATGATAGCTTTTGTTGTAGCTTCAGGATCCCCTTGTGGAGCTGGAACCCGATCAACGATCGCATCAACAAGCTCACGGATACCTGCACCTGTTTTTGCACTTACCAAAACAGCGTCGGTCGCATCTATCCCTATACTCGTTTCTATCTCTTCTGCTACTTTATCGGGATCAGCTGCAGGAAGATCGATCTTGTTAATAACGGGAATAAGTTCAAGGTCATTATCGAGTGCAAGGTAAACATTTGCAATGGTTTGAGCTTCAACACCCTGTGCAGCGTCAACTATAAGAAGAGCACCATCAGAGGAGGCTAAAGATTTACTTACCTCATATGAGAAGTCAACATGACCCGGTGTGTCAATAAGGTTAAGAATATAATGTTCTCCATCTTTGACATAATCAAGTCTGACGGATTGAGCCTTGATAGTGATACCACGCTCTTGTTCTATGTCCATTGTATCCATCATCTGTGAGCTCATCTCTCTGTCGCTCACCGAACCACACTCTTGAATGATGCGATCGGCGAGGGTGCTCTTACCATGATCTATATGTGCAATAATAGAAAAATTTCTAATGTTTTTCAATGATATCCTTTTTTTTATGCAAAAAGTGAATTTACACTTTCGTTATGGTAAACCCTTCTGATAACTTCTGCAAAAAGTGGTGCTACGGTAAGCACCTTGATCTTTTTGCTTGGTTTACTCTCGAGTGTGTTTGTGATGATAAGCTCATCAAGCTCACCGTTTTCAAGGTTTTCATACGCTTTACCACTTAAAACACCGTGTGTCGCACATGCCATGACACTGTTTGCTCCCTTGTTTTTAAGTGCAGTTGCTGCCTTGACCATCGTTCCGGCAGTATCAACCATATCGTCAATCATAATAACATCATACCCGTTAACATCACCAATAATATTCATCACTTCTGATTCATTGGCTTTTTCACGACGTTTGTCAACAATAACCATCTCAAGACCCATACGTTTTGCAAAGTAACGGGCACGAGCAACACCACCAATATCAGGAGAAGCTATTAGAGGCTTTTTAAGGTTTTTGCTTTTAATATATTGCTCAAAAGTGATAGAGCCATAGAGATTGTCAACAGGAATATTGAAAAATCCTTGAATTTGACCTGCATGAAGATCGATCGTTACAACCCTGTCAATGCCGGCAGTTTCATACATATCAGCTACAAGCTTTGCGGTGATTGGTACACGAGGAGCAGCTTTACGGTCTTGTCTTGCATAGCCGTAGTAGGGAACAACAGCAGTGATACTGCTAGCAGATGAACGACGTAAAGCATCTGTCATAATGAGAAGTTCCATCAAGTTATCGTTTGATGGTGCACCGGTTGATTGGACAATAAATACATCTCGGCCACGAACAGACTCAGCTATTTGTACCGAGATCTCCCCATCACTAAACTTTTTCACATCAGCTTTTGCTAACGGAACATCTAAAATTTTACAAATTTCATTTGCAAAATCAACACTGGCACTTCCAGCAAAAATTTTATAACCACGCATGAGATCCCTTTTCGGAAAAATAAGTATGCGATTATACAAAAAGAGTGCTGAGGAGTTATTAAAATTTTGTAAATAAAAAAGTTAGAAGCTATATTCGCCGGATAAGAGGTAGGTATTTGTATAAGAAAGGCTTGAAGTACCGATATTGCTATAGACTTCATTGATATAAGAAGCTCTGAGGCCAAGGCGGTCATTGAGTGCATATTTGCTTGAGAGACTCCAACCCCCTTTATGTTTTTCATATAAATTATACAGGGTGAACCCATTATCCCTTATGGCATAGACCTGTTTGCCTGTCCAAGCTTTCAGCTTTGTGTAAAAATCACCTTTATGGTGATTGATCTCAACCTCATAAGAGAGGTAGGAACGGTTAAGTGTTGCTTTGCTCTTTTGCATAAAATAGATGTGATAATAGCTGAGTTTTGCAGAAAATGCACCCATTGTTGAGCCGTACTCACCAAACTTGAAACCATAATAGGGCTTAAGCTGGAGAACTTCTTTTCCCAACTCACTCTGTGCATACAATGAGTAATAGGCATCAAAACCCAAAGAGAAGTGTTGCTTTTGGAAGTATTCAATACCGCCAAAGTAAGACTGAACATCATCCCCTGTAGTGTTATTGGAGATAACAAGATGAATTCCACCTCTTACTTTGTAGTTGTTGTTTAAGGTGTGAGAGTATAAAAAACTGTAATCAGATTTTTTAATATCTTGTAATGTTGTGCTTTTAGAGTTAATTGTGGTGTTCTCATAAGCAAATTCATAGTCTTTTGTCGGTGTTGAATACTTTGCATACACTCCGCCAAGAAGTGCATCACTCTTATAGGTATCTTTATAGTCCATAAGAGCAACATAAGGAACCACTACAAAGTTTGCTGCTAAAAGGTTACTAACAATACTGCCAAACACAAAAAAAAGAAAAAAAGCTTTGCTCATCACTGACAGTTTTTACAAACTCCGGATAAAACCAAGCTGGCTTTGTCTATTTTAAAACTGCTTATCTGTTTTGCTTCATCTATGATAGCATCTAAATCGATAGTGATATCTTCAACTTCACCACAACTGTCACAGACTAAGTGTGAGTGTGCTGTTTTTGTAAGCTCATAAACTGATTTGGCATTTGGGATTTTCACTTCTTGAATAAAAGAGTTTTCCATCATCAGGTTTATATTTTTATAAATAGTCGCTAAAGATATTGAGTTGAATTTTTTTAGCATCAACTCATATAGCACCTCTATGCTCATGTGTCCATTGATATATAAGGCATCACTAATCGCCAATCTTTGCGGTGTTGCCTTTAAGTTGTGTTTACGTAATTCATCAGTATAATTAATCATGATGTAATTATACACTAAAAAACTTTAAGTGATAAAAATTATATATTAAGTTTAATAGTACTATAATTTATCAAAGGATAATATTTATCTTTAAAATAAAGGAGTACATAATGAGACAGTACGAAAGTTATAAGTGTAATAAGTGTGGCAATGTTGTAGAAGTTCAAAATGTTGGAGGCGGAACACTTAGTTGTTGCGGCGAAGATATGGAGTGTATTACTACAAATTTAACTATGGTGAATTTACTCAAAGCTTTTGCGGGTGAATCACAAGCAAGAAATAAGTATGAGTATTTTGCAAAAGTAGCTCAAAAAGAGGGTTATAGAGATATAGCCGAACATTTCCAAAGAGCAGCGAACAATGAAAAAACTCATGCTAAACTAGAGTTATCACTTCACAATAGAATGTTGACAGAGAGTGAAAACAACTTTGGTAATACAGCTGAAAATCTTCAAATGGCAATAGACGGTGAAAGTTATGAAAATACAACTATGTACCCAGATTTTGCTCAAATAGCTAAAGATGAAGGACACAAAGAAGCGGCAACACTCTTTAACGGTATAGGTAAAATAGAGGTAGAACATGAAAAAATGTTCCAAATGTTACTTGATAGACTCAACGCCGGTGAAGAGTTTGTAAGTGAGAATGAAGAGGAAGCTTGGATCTGTGAAGTGTGTGGACACATCCACTATGGTAAAAAAGCATTGAAAAAATGCCCAGTTTGTAAACACCCACAAGAGTATCAGTCAAGACTTAACTCTAAAAAATAAGTTTATAAAGTGCTTAGAGAGCACTTTATAAACGATAGCACTTTCAAAACAAACTAGATTCGATTTATTCAAGACAGACTCAACAATAGAGCGAGAAAATCTTTTGGCTTTACACCCTCCTGCGCAAGTTTTTTATGCTAGAGTTTCAAAAGTAATGGCTGCGTAGTTAGTAAGGTGGAAATTGCATTTATTGGTTGAATGGGCGGTGTTTAAGTTTGAAATGGCTCCGGATACTGGATTCGAACCAGTGACCAAGTGATTAACAGTCGATTAAAAGCAACATATCATACTTCCTTAAATCTTCTCAAATGCAATCAAATCCCTA